>CAZZCL010000086.1:6337-12240 GCA_964652295.1 uncultured Chthoniobacterales bacterium | reverse complement strand
GTAGGCCGCCGCCCGAAAAAGCAGGAACTGGCCGTTGGCGGCGCCCAGGGACGCGCGGAACGATCCGGAAAGCCTGCGCGCGATGCCGGGCGCGGATTGCAGCCAGCGCAGCATGGCCTGGGGCAGAAAACACAGGATCAACATGTAGACCAGGGGTACCACCGCTTGTTCGCTCCATGTGCGCACAATTTGCCGGGGCCAAAGCGACAGCAGATCGGCATTGCGGGCGGTGGCATAATCCAAAGCCGCCTCGATGCCGCCGGGGGCGTGCACGGTGTCAGCGTCGGTAAACAACAGATACTCTCCGGATGCGGCGTCGGCCAGCTGTGTGCAAGCCCATGCCTTGCCAGCCCAACCCTCCGGGAGCGGTTTGCCGGAAAGAAGCCGACGGCCCGGGCTATTTTCCTGGAATCCAAAAGTCCTTATGACGTCGGACGTGGAGTCAG
Organism: uncultured Chthoniobacterales bacterium; assembly: GCA_964652295.1. Lineage (GTDB taxonomy): Bacteria > Verrucomicrobiota > Verrucomicrobiia > Chthoniobacterales > CALDSX01 > CAZZCL01. The sequence continues at coordinate 11,794 of CAZZCL010000086.1, read as the reverse complement.
TGGAATTGTCGTCAAGGACAAGAATCTCGAATGCGGCGCCTGCGTCCTGTTGACTACACAGACTCTTGAGACAGGGACCGATGCGCGCCGCTTCGTTGCGGGCGGGGATTAATACCGAGAGCGAAGGCCGATGTGCTCCCGGGTTGCCTTTTTTGCAGGATGCAGCCGGGCGGATGCGATGAAAGATCAGCATGTTGGATACGGTGGCAAAGGCCAGCCATAACAACAGCCCGAGGGAAATGGGCGAGACAACCTCAGTCATTGGGCGTTGTCCTTGCGGAACGATGGCAGTCGTCCGGTGGCGGCAGCAACGACCCATTCCCAGCGTTTGTTCAGGGACAGCCGGGGCGGATAAATCGCCTTAAAATCGCTGAGGTCGATTGGATCGAGGGAGGCGCCGGTGCGGTCGTGGAGCGATTGCAGCGTTGCGGCTATGTCCGCAGGGGAGGGTGCGGCTCCCGGTTGAAATGGTTCGCCGATGGTCATGAGAAGAGTCGGCCGGGATTCCACGAGCCATTCGTAATGGAAGACAATCGGAATGACGAGTGCCCCCGTTTGCAAGGCGTGTTTCGACAGGAACGCCGCCCCGGGCAGGGCTTCGATCGGGGTTGAGGGGTGACGCACGCGCCCTTGGGGGAAGAACCACACAACCTGACGGGGTTTGCGAAGCAAAGTCATCGTCCGGCGCAATGTCGGCAGCGGGTGGTTTACGTCGATAGGAATCGCGCCAACCGCGCGGAAAAACGGCGCCGCGCGCCATTGGCGCGCCTCCTGCAAAAGCCATGCCTCGCGTTGCGGGAGAAGCTTGCGGGTGAGCACGTGCGCTGCGAAGCCGTCCCACCAATTTGTATGATTGGCAAGAAGCAGAACAGAGGCGGGGTTGCCAGACTCGGGCAGATGCGCCGATCCTGCTGCGAGCACGGCGCGGAAAGCTCGGCGCACACCCCGACGGATCAGAGCGCTGAGAATCCATCCAGCAGGCGCCTGAACGATGCAATGCATTTCGCTCTTTCATCATGTGCGCTAGCGCCTAGAGTCAACTCTCATATGCGCCGGGTTCTCCTCCGATTGCAGTGCGGCGTTCTTTTGGCCGCGTGGAACATCTGCGGATTGTTAGTTCTTAAAGCGGAAACCCCGTCCTTAGCGCCACCGGGCGTGCCCCGGAGCGTGGAGGCCCTTCTCGACGTGCCGCTGCGCGACACCGCGATCTGTCGTGCGCCGGGCGGCGGGTACTATCTCACCGGCACAATGGCAACGGTGCGCGAAGATGGCAGTGCCGATTTTCAGAACAACGACGGCGTGTGGCTGTGGAAATCGGCCGATCTGAAAACGTGGGATGCGATTGGTCAGGTCTGGAGCATACGCCGCGATCCATCCCGGTTCGGCTCGCCGCATTTCAACAATCCGAGCATGTGGCAGGGCAGCTGGCGGGCGTCGCACAAACCGGGAGAAGCGTCGCCGGTGCGGGGGATCACCGCGCCGGAATTGCATTTTGTGAAAGGCAACTGGCGGATCGCCTATTCGATGAACAGCTGGGGCACAGGATTGTTGACCAGCGAAAGCGGCAAGCCGGAGGGGCCGTACAAAGACTCAGGCCGGATCACCGGGTTCGGGGGCGATGCGTCACTGTTCGAGGATGAAGACGGCGTGGTCTATTGGGTGTGGGGCGAAGGTTGGATCGCGAAGATGAAGGACGATCTGACCGGTCTGGCAGAGAAACCGCGCCTATTGGAAGTCGAACCGGAAGTTGAGGGCGGGAGCTGGCCTCACCGTATCGGGACGGGCGGCGCATTTCTTTTCAAGGCTTCTGTTGAGGGGTGGGAACACGGCAGCTACCATCTGGTGGGATGCGAAACGGTCGGACGCATGGGTTCTGTTTCCTGCGTGGACACGTTCATCGCGTCGGCGCCTTCGGTTTATGGCCCGTACAAACGGCGCGACGTGATGGTGCCGCATGGCGGACAGGCCACCGTGTTTCAGGGTCCTGACAACCGGTTTTACGCGACCTTTTCCGGGATCGACGAGTGGGCTGCAGTGCGTGATCGCCCGGCGCTCGTTCCGCTGGAACCGCATGCCAAGGTCTTCGGCGAAGATTACTGGTGGGGCGGAGCATTTGTGAAGCCATGGTATCCCGTGACGGAAACCGGTGCGTGGAGCACCATGAAACCCTTTGTTACGGAGCGAACACTTCGCGATATCGCCGTTCTGAATGCGCCGGACGGGTTTTATTACATGAGCTGCACGGACATGGAACTCAATCGCAAGGGACGGCGCGCGCCGAGGGAACGGATCGGCGTCGAAGTGTGGCGTTCCAAAGATCTCGAAGACTGGGAACCCATCGGCGTTGTGTGGAAGGTCGATGATTATGAACTCACCCGTGCCGCGCTCGACAAGACCATCGAGATGGATCGTTTCGGCCCGATCCTTTACGACATCGAATTGCATCATCTGAAGGATACCTACTGGATCGTTGGCAGCATGCAGGGCGCATCGCACTGGGCTGCGCCGGGGGGTACAATCCTGCTTATTCTCCGGAGCCGTTCGGGCAAGATCGAAGGACCTTATGAGTTTGTGTGGAACGATCAACACACCGGCGATTTGTGGACGCCCAGCATTCTTGAGGATGACGACGGGACCGTCTATATCGTTGGTGGCGGTGTTGGCAACAAGGTTGCCAGACTCAAGGACGATCTGAGCGGACTGGCCTCGGAAATCCGGGAGATAAATCCCGAAGGCAACTACAGCGTGGGTGAAGGCGGTCATCTCTTAAAAATCGGAGGAAAATACATTCATACATCGGCCGTTTGGCACGGAGCCGACCCTTACGACAAAGGCATGTCCCTGCGGGGTCGATGGTTCTCCACCTACGATCTGATGTATTTCACTGCGGACAATCTTGATGGGCCATGGTCGGAGACGCGTTGTGCGGCGCCGAAATGCGGCAATGCGCGCCCGTTTCAGGACAAGAATGGCAACTGGTACGCGCCGTTTTTCGGCAACCATTTTTTCGGTCCCTGGCGTGAACTCCCAGGTATGTACCCGCTCACCGTGCGCGAGGAAAACCGCGACGTCTTTATCGAGCCGACAAAATAGGATAATCCCGGCTGCTACTGCGGGAAAAAGCGCGGGATCCCTGTCATTCCGGCGAAGCGTCAATGGCAGAAAGCACCTGCACGATTTCTTCTTGGGTATTGTAGAAGTGCGGGCTGAAGCGGATGTATTCGCGCCCTGCGCGATCGTTTCTGAGCGAGAGAATAATACGCTGCTGTTCAAGGGCTGAAAACAAGCGCGGCAGATGGCGGGACGCGTGCGTCACGGTGAGGATGCCGCTTTGCAGTTCGTGTCCGGGCGGCGGGCCTGCAACTTGGAACCCACGTTGTGTGAGTCCCTCCGCAAGAGCCTCGCGCAGCCCGCAGATGCGCCGCGAGACATGGTCCAACCCCGCCTGCGTAATGAGATCGATGGCGGCGCCCATGCCCAGCAATGGCCCGATGTTGAGAACACCGGGTTCGTACCGGCGCGCGCTGTCGTGAAAGGCCACGCGGTCCTGTGCGATAAAGTCCGGGGCAATTGCGTTCCAGGCTCCAACAAGGGTTGGGTGCAGGTCTTCGAAGCGTTCGCGGCGCGCCCAGAAAATTCCCGCCGTACATGGCCCAAGCAGCCATTTATGGGAATCTGCGCTGAGGAAATCCACGTGCTCCACAGTTGTGGGAAACGCTCCGAGCGTCTGGATGGCGTCGAGGCAAAATAAAGCGCCCCGCGAGCGGACCATGGCCCCGATTTCCTCTACCGGAAGGCGCCAGCCGGTGAGGAAATGGCACGAAGCCAGCGCGACGAGGCGGGTGCGACGTGAGAGCCCGGCCGCCACATCTTCAAGGGTAATGCGCCCGGGTGTTCGCGCTTCGAGAAAGCGAACAGCTGCACCGCGGCGCTCCGCGTCCATCCACGGATAGACGTTGGCGGGATAATCGTCCTTGTAACACAGGATCTCGTCGCCCTGACGCCATGCGATGCCGTGAGCGACGAGCGAGAGTCCGAGCGAAGTGGGGCCAATGAGAGCGATTTCATCGGGCGGAGCCCCGATAAACGCCGCTGCGGAAACGCGCACGGTGTTGAGATGCTCGAGCACCGATCCAAATTCCTGATGATTTTCGCAGGATGCCATCGTGTGATCGACAATTGCGGAGGCCACGCGATGGGGCAGCGCGGTCACGCCGGCGTGTGCCATGAAGACCGCCCCGCGCGCCACGGGAAATTCTTCAAGCCGTGCGCCCTCGTTCAGGACATGGGTTGTTATGGAAAATGCGGAAGGTTGAGATGTCATCAGGGCTGGGGTTTAGCGGCGGCAACAGGGAACGAACGGCTCAATGAGAGGGTGCCTCTGCGTCGACGGTTTTGTCTGAGGGCGCGGTCTCATCGCGATTTAGGTTGGTGGAGAGAACGTAATCGGTCACCTCCACGCGTCGGCCGGTTTCGGGGTCGATTTCCGTGCGCGTGCCGACCACGCCGAAGTTGGGAGGAGCTGGAGGAGGAATGTATGGGAGGCGACGTTTTGGCAGAAAATCCACCGTGCGCAGGCTAAGGATGATGGCGAGTGCCACGGCATGCGCAGCCAGTACGGCGAGAACGACCCGGAAAGTCGTCCAACGGAAAGGTCGGTGCGTCATTTACGTCCGGAAGCCTCGCCTTCTGCAACGAGTTCCCAGATGCGGCTCTCGGCAGCGTGTTCTTCGGAGTCGTCGACCATTGGCAGTTGGGACCGGAAAAGAAAGTCCCGGATGGTGTTTCGATGGAGAATTCGGTGCACGACGACGCCCTCCGGTGCCTGCTCGAAATAGATGCGGTAATCCCCCGCGCGACAGCGGACGAGGCGGCGTCCGTCGCGCTCGAAAGTGCCAAACCGTTTTGGATCGAGCTGTCCGGCTTCGCGCGGCAGCGTCTGTAGTTCTGCGAGTAAATGGAGCTGCAGCACGCGTGGAAGAGCGTTGATCTCGCCAGCGCTCACCTTGTTGAACACGATCTGAAACATTTGATGCCGATTATACGCTACGGACGGCGGCCAGCCAAGCGCATGAGGCTCTGCACTGCGCGGCATCCCCTGCGAAGCATGCGTGTGGTGCTGAAATGTGAGAATTGCCTGGTAAAATCCGCTCTTTCAAATTGTAACAAAAAACTTCGATGCTCAAGCTCTGTATCTGCGGCTCGCCGACATGGCGTTGCGGACTAGTTGAAGTCTTGAAATGCACCGTGTTATTTTTCATAAGAGTTCTGAGCGGATCGCTCAAATATTGTCTGGCTGCCGTTGACTACGAGGAGCAATGGATTGATCCTGAATCTACTAATGGCCCTATCGTCTAGTTGGTCAGGACACGGCCCTCTCAAGGCCGGTGCACGGGTTCGAGTCCCGTTAGGGCTGCAAGCCCTGGAACGGGACGAGAACCCGTAGGGTTTGAATCG
>CAZZCL010000086.1:0-6237 GCA_964652295.1 uncultured Chthoniobacterales bacterium | reverse complement strand
TAGATCCTGGACGCCGAAGGCGGCTGGGACCCGGAGGGTGAGTTTCGCGGGAGCGGAACGAATCAATCCCGTTAGGGCTGCAAGCCCTGGAACGGGACGAGAACCCGTAGGGTTTGAATCGAGCGTCCGGGAGGGCGCGAGATAGATCCTGGACGCCGAAGGCGGCTGGGACCCGGAGGGTGAGTTTCGCGGGAGCGCTTCAGCTTGGCCGGGATGTGACTTTGTGTTGCGCACAGTGTGCGCATCGCACAATCATGAGCGTATGCGTGGAGCTCTGCTTTCTTCCTGTCGAGAATCGACGTTGGTTTGCGACGGTGCCATGGGCACACAACTCATTGAGAGTGGCATGTCGCCAGGAGAATGCGGAATGCGTTGGAACGAAGAACGTCGCAGCGACATTCTTGCCGTGCATCGGGCTTACGTTGCAGCGGGCTGCCGCTTCATCACGACGAATTCATTCGGCGGGACGCGGAGCATGCTGGCACGTCACGCTCAAGCAGATCGCACGCGGGATTGGAACCGTATGGCGGCAGAGATTGCGCGCGAAGCGGCGGGTCCGGAGCATTGGGTGCTCGGAGATGTCGGACCGTTCGGCGATTTTCTTGAGCCGATGGGCGATACCTCCGAAGAGGAATTGTTGGAGACTTTCAAAGAACAAATCGGGGCACTTCTGGAGGGTGGGGCCGACGCTATCCTTGTTGAGACCATGAGCGACCCGGGTGAGGCCGTTGTTGCGGTGCAGGCTGCAAAAGCGTTGGCTTCAACGACGCCTGTGATTGTTACTTATGCTTTCCAGAAGAGCGCGACAGGGGAGTTTCGCACCATGATGGGAGCGAGCGTTGCCGACGCACTGCAACGGGCATTGGATGCAGGGGCGGAGATTGTCGGGGCAAACTGCGGTACGGATCTGGCATTGGAAGATTACGTGTGGCTCGCCGCAGAGTTACATGACGTTGCAGCCGTGAATCCGGGCATTTTGCAGCCGAACGCCGGAGCCCCGAGGCCTGTTTCTGAGGGTGTGGTTTATGACGCGTCTCCGGAAGAAATGGCTGCAGCCGCGATCAGAATTCGCGATGCGGGGATCGGGATCGTGGGCGGGTGTTGTGGCACCACACCTGATCATTTGCAGGCGATGACGGCCGCGCTGCGCGGGGCGGCCGACTGATCGGTTTATCAGGTAACCGGCCGCGAAAGACAAACGGGCAACCTGCCGGGAACGCCTGGTGCGGGGAATCAGGCCTGCATTCCGAAGCCCGACCGCTGCAATGAAGGCAGATCATCGATATCCTCCATCTCGCGGAGGCAGTACACGCGCAACCCAAGTTCAATGCAGCGGCCGCGCGTGGCGGAGAACACCTCGGCCGTGCTCCAGGCAATATCCTCGAAAAGCCGCGACACATTGCGGCGCGTCGCAAGCATGCAATACCCGCCGTCCCGGGCCGGAGCGATGACCACATCGTTTTCGCGCAGTGCGTCAGCGGCATCGTAAAAATCGCGCCGACAAAATTCCGGGCAATCGCCTCCAAGAAACAGCACCGACTTTGCCCCATAGGCAAAGGCATTCTGCATGGCCCCAGCCATGCGATCGCCCAGGTTGCCCTCTTGCTGCGGTACGCAGGCGCGTTCTGTTCCGAGCCATGCGCGCATGGATTCACCGGCATCGGCCGGAGCGTAATGCACCGTGGCGGGCCAGCCGCAGGGCAATTCTTCGAGCTGCCGCTCAACAAGCCTTCGATATATGTTCGCAGCACGTTCGGGGCTGTCGAGATCTCGTGCGAGCCGGGTCTTGCAATATCCGGGGCGCGGCTGCTTGAGCATAAGAAGCACGTGCGGGATCGGGGATTGAAGCAGCGGACCAGCCATGGTTTGCAGCACCGCGGTGTAGGTTATCGACGAGGTTGTGCGAAGGCGGGGCAACGCCCTTCAATCGATCTCGCAAACGAGACGGAAGCCGACGTCGTTGCAGGAAAAATTGGGAATATTGCTGCTGCGCGTGGACATTCTGAGGCTGTGCCACCGGGACCGCCAGCTGCCGCCCCTGTAGACGCGCCTCACGCCGTTGGCAGGCCCGCGGGGATTGACGCGTTCGCCGCCCTTGTAGCTCTCAAAGAAATCGAGACACCACTCCCAGACATTTCCCGCCATGTCTTCGATAGCGAAAGGGCTGGCGCCTTGCGGGAAGATCCCGACCGGTGAGGTCTCCGAATAGCCGTCATCGATCGATGAGTCGCTCCAGGCAAATGCGGTATTAACGTCCGCAAAGTTCGCCAGCACGCCAGCATCGTGCTCGCCCCATGGATACGTGAGGCTGTCGGGCCCCCGCGCTGCGTATTCCCATTCTGCTTCGGTGGGCAACCTGTAGCGTTTGCGCTCCTGAGCGCTCAACCATTGAGCGAACTTGATGGCATCCACACTGGACACGTGCACCACGGGATGATCGTCGCCCGCTGTGGCGAGGCGCTTGCTGCGGTGTGAAGGATCGAACGCTTCATACTGGGCGTTCGTCACCGGATGCTTGGAGATGTAATACCGGCTCACGTGCACCTTGGTCAGCGGGCTTTCGTTGGCACCCGCTCCAGGGGCGGTGCTACCCATGGCGAAGCTACCCGTTGGAATTAGCAGCATGTGTGCGCCTAGCGAATTGATAAACGGGGGAAACGCTGCGCGTTCGGCTTCCGGGTCGGCCTCGGGCACTTTTTGATTGCCGAGGACGACGCGCTCCGTGCCTTTTTGAATGCGGGTTGTGAAACGCGGTGCAACACGATTGGTAAGACGGGGATTGGCGGACGATGACGTGGTGCGGACCTGCGGAAGCATTCCTGCGGCCATCTTGAGCGCCGGGGTTGTGACAGGTGACGTTGACGGCTGGACCGTTTGACGCGCTGCAAACTGCGGTTTCGGCGGTGCGGCCATACCGTCCTCCATTTCTTCGAGGAATTCGTCGATATAATCCTCGGCGTCGGACGCTTCGAGACCCATGTTTTCGGCCATGTTGACGAATGCGTCGCGCTGGTCGTCGGTAAGATCGTCGGGACCGAGACCGGTGAGGCGCAGCATGCGTTTGAATTCGGAAACGGGATCGGAGGCTGCGACCGCTTCGCCCGAGGCCGCAGGCGGCGGATCGGGTGCACGCTGGGAGCTCGTGCGCACGAGCGCATCCTCGATCACACGGCCAACTTCATCTTCATCCAGCCCGTTTGAGAGGCCATATTCGCGGAGACGATGTTCGTCCGAGGCCTTCAACAGATGGCCGTCGGACAAAGCGAAATCGAGGTACTTATTAAGTTCTGAAACGACGGTGCCGCGGTACTGCTCGACGAGCATGGCATCGTGTTCGGAGCGGGTCTCCGGATTGAGCAGAATGGCACGCGCCTCGGAAAGATACATGGGGGCGTCGTCGAGCCCGTTGCGAAGGAGCTGATAGAGCGGGTTCGAAGGCTGGTTTTTGAGCGGGAGTTTTTTCTGCCACCAGACCAGCAGGCGGCGGCAATGATCCTCGATCGCAGCATGTGTGGGCCGCTCCTGGATGCTCAGGCCGAGACGTTCGTAGGCGTCGTTCGAGCTGTACGAACGCCAGCCTTCCCATTTTCTCGGATCGTCAGGTAGTGGATCGGGAAGCGCCATGCCGCTCTCTGTGATTTAGTGCACTTCCAGCAGGGAGAGACTGGCACGAGCGGCGTCGACTTCATCCTGGCTCAGCGCGCTCTCACGGTTAATTTGCACTGTGGCCTGCTTGCCGAACGCGTCAACCGTGACATGCAGCGTCTGGTTTTCGTCCCACCGGTATGTGAGTTCGACCGGGGATCCCTTGGGAAGAAAGGGAGGCAGCTCCACGCGACAAAGACCGATCGGGGTGCATTCGTCCGGGACAGAGCTTTCCCCTTCCACCACGCGGACGACGACTTCCTTCATATTCGCGGCGGCAGTACCAAAGGAATTTTTATGTTCTGCCGGGATCTGGGTCATCTTTTTAATCATGGGGTAAACGTATTCCTCCATGGATTTTTCATTCCAGAGCACCACGCCGAGCGTGTGCGAGGTGATGTTGGTGACTTGGATCAGCCCCCCCTTGCGGCCCGTAAATGTGTCGCGAGTTTCTTTGGGGATATTGCTTTCCCCGGAGCGTTCATCTTCCTGAAGCAGGCAGAGCATGGATTGCAATGCGGCGCCGACCGCAACGGCCTCATCGGGGCTGACATCCTGTGCCAGCGGGAGTCCGGAGAGATCTGCTATCATCTCGCGGACCATGGGTACGCGCGTCATCCCGCCCACAAGCAGAATCTTGTCGATCTGACTCCATGGCAGCCGCGCTTCCTGCATGACGATTTCGCAAAGCGATTTGCATTTCTCGACGAGGTGCCGGCACATCGCATCGAAATCCTCGCGGCTCAGCTCGATTTTGATGCTTTTGCCGTTGTGACTGTGGACAATGGTTGTGCGGGGGCGTGTGGAGAGCTGAATCTTGGCCGCGATGGCCCGGCTTTGGAGATCCTGATAGCTGTGCAAATCGAGAAGCGGATTTTCTCCATGCAAGCGGTCGAATTCGTCTGCAACCGCGTTCACGATGACATCATCCCAATCCTTACCTCCAAGACGATGATCGCCGTTAGTGGCAAGCATCTCGATGCGCTCATTGTCGATGCGCATAATCGTCACGTCGAACGTGCCACCGCCAAGATCAAATACAAAAATGGTCTGCGCCTCCTCATGCCTGCTCATGCCGTAGGCAAGAGCTGCAGCGGTGGGTTCGTTGATAATGCGCAGGACGTTGAATCCAGCCAGCTGCCCCGCCGTGATCGTTGCGGTGCGTTCGGCGTCGTTGAAGTAGGCCGGAACCGTGATGACCGCGTCGGTGATCTCCTCGCCGAGATATCGTTCCGCATCGGCCTTTAGCTTCTTGATGATCAAAGCCGACAGTTCCTCGGCTGAATAGGTGACTCCGTCGAATTCGCGGTGGAACTCGGATTTCTTTGTGCCCATCTCGCGCTTGACGAAATCGACAATCTTTTCCGGTTCCGCGACGGAGTTCTGTTTTGCCAGCGTTCCAACAATGACTGTCCGATTCTCGAACATGATCACCGACGGGGTGATGCGTTCGGACTCGGCATTGGGCAGAATCTGGGCTTTTCCGTAGTTATCGATGTGGGCAATCGCGGAAAAGGTGGTTCCGAGGTCGATGCCCACAGCTTTGCGTGCGCTCATGTTAATGACTGGAGGGAAACAATAATGGAATGATTGGAACGCGCCAGCATGCCCCGGGGGCCTACGGACAGCAATACAATTAATACACCTTAATCATCAGGCTATCAAGACCGCATTGTCTCCCACGAAATCCCTCCGTTAGCCATCGACGAGTGGATTGCACCCAGGCGCGTCACTCCATTCCATGCCTTCAGTTTGCTGCGGCAAAACGTTCAAGGCAACGGGCGCGCTCCGCTTTATGATCGACCATTGGCCCCGGATAACCCCGTGCGAGGGTGCCGTTCTCAGGAGGGGCATGAAGTCTGGCTGCGGCCACATCACGCAGTTCAGGAATCCATCGGCGAATATATGTGCCTTCCGGATCGAAACGTTTGCCCTGCGTCCACGGATTTTGAATGCGAAAGTAGGGGGCCGCATCTGCTCCGGTGCCAGCGCTCCATTGCCAGCCGCCGTTGTTCGACCCGATCTCCCCATCCACAAGCTGCTGCATGAACCGGCGCTCGCCTCGCCTCCAGTCGATATGCAGGTCTTTGGTCAGAAACATTGCGGTAACCATGCGCAAGCGGTTGTGCATGAATCCTGTGGCGTTAAGCTGACGCATTCCAGCGTCTACAAACGGGAATCCTGTCTCCCCGGCACACCATCGTTCAAACGCCTTATCCGAGCCGACCCATTTCAATCCGCGATACTTTTCTGCAAATTCCAGATCGAGCACCTCGGGGTAATGGGCAAGGATCGCGAAGTAAAACTCGCGCCAGATCAACTCGGTGACGAATGTGTGGATGCTGCGCCGGGCTGCAGGGCCAGCCTCGTTCGATGCGGCCAGTTCTTCGCATCGGGAACGAATCTCCCGGGGTGAAAGCAAACCGAACCGAAGATCCTGAGACAGCCGGGATGTGGTGTCTTCCCCCGGCACATTGCGCCCTTCGCCATAATTGAAAATGGGTCCGGCAAGAAACGTTTTTAAGCGCTCGCGAGCGGCGCGTTCCCCGGGCTCCGGCATGAGATCGCGCTGGCCTTCCGGCTGGAGGCCCC
>CAZZCL010000085.1:0-12352 GCA_964652295.1 uncultured Chthoniobacterales bacterium | reverse complement strand
GGGGAAGAGGAGATGATTGACGCTGCGATGCGAAAGCTACCGCCGGCTTTGGGATGGTGTGTCGAATTTGGGGCGTGGGACGGAGTGAACCTTAGCAATGTGTGCGGCCTCGTCCGCGACAAGGGATGGCGGGCGGTCATGATCGAAGCGAATCGCGGGAAGTTCGAAGAATTATGCCGCAATCACCCCGACCGAACGCAGGTGCACGCTCTAAACGCTGTGGTGGGATGGCGACCGGGCGAGACACTTGACGATCTGCTGGATGGAGTGCCGGATTTTCCGGACGAATACGATGTGTTGTCAGTCGATATCGACGGATGTGATTATTATGTTTGGAAAGCGGCAGCACGGCGGCGCGCCCGGTTGGTCTGTATCGAGTTTAACCCGACCATGGCGGATGAAGTCGATTATGTTCAACCGCCCGACAGCACGATGAAGATTGGCGCGAGTTTGCTGACATTGGTGAAGCTTGCGCGGGAGAAGGGTTATGAGCTTGTCGCAACGACTCGGAACAACGCTTTGTTCGTTCCGCGCGAATATTTCGATCGGTTTCAGATGGAGGACAACTCGATTCGCGTGCTGCGCACGGATCGAGAATGGGTGACTCATATGTTTAGCGGTATGGACGGCTCGCTGCACGCGGTTGGTCATGGATTGAATCCATGGAATGGAGTTCCGATTCAGCGGTTGCTCCGACGGTTGCCCTGGCTGACGCGCGGTTTTCCTGTGGAGATGCCATGGTGGAGAAGGAAGCTCCTGGGTGCGTGGAAGAAGTTGGGGCCAAGGAGTAGAATTCAAAAGCGGAAAGCGGAAAGCTGAACCGAGGACTGTGACGGGTGGCGAGTGGCGAGTGGCGAGTGCACTGATGCAATTTCGGCGATATGATTTCCGAGCCTGCAACGTGCAGCTTGTAGCCTGCAACGCAGCCGTAGAAGCCAGCCTATGGCTGGGTGACGGGTAGCGGGAAGGAGAGTGGGCTCGGACGGCGCCTCGCCCTCCATGAATGAGAAAGCGGATCCGCCCTTTGACCTGTGTCTTGAGCCGAAGGCGAATGGCGAATGGCGAGCTGTGCCGGGAACTAAATGACGAGAGATATTTGGATCATAATCCCTGCGCATAATCGCAAGCGATTTACGCTCGGATGCCTGGAGCATCTCAGGGGACAAGGTTTGCGGGAGAAGATGCGTGTGCTTGTTGTGGACGACGGCTCCACGGATGGCACCCCCGCGGCGGTGGCGGAGAACCATCCCGGCGTGGAGATTGTGCGAGGCGACGGCAACCTGTATTGGACTGGAGCGATCGCTTTAGGCATGCGGCATGCCATGGAGCGTGGTGCGCAATGCATGGTTTGGCTAAACGACGATGCCGTGCCGCATGACAATGCCATTGAGCGTGTGGCAGATCGCGCAATGGAGATTGGCGGCATCGTCAGCGGCCAGGGCTTTGTCGATATGGGATCGAAACGCGGGCGATGGCTGTTTCCTGTCCTGCATCGCGGTATGGATCGGCTTGTGTCGATAGAAGTTATTGAAGCGAAAGGCATATCGGAGGCTGATACGTGCCGGGGCAACCTTGTTGCCGTGGCGCGCCGGGTTGTGGAGCGGATAGGTTATCCGGATGGCACATGGATCCCGCATGTGAACGGCGACACGGACTATGGATTGCGGGCGACCGCTGCCGGATTGCCGTGCGAAGTCATGTGCGACGCGTTGATTGAAGAACTGGATACGCGACGGCAGGACAATAGATCGTGGTTGCTTGGCGAAGCGCATCCCCTAAGTATCTGGCGGCGGTTGTTGCGAAAGAATCACAGCGCCTATCCGCCCATGTGGGCGGTTTACAATGTTCGGCATTTCGGCTGGCGCGGTGCATTGAGAATTCCCGGGCCATACGCGCGACTTGCGATGGCTACAGTCGCGCGATGTCTCATTCCACGCCCATGGTTGATCCGGATCTATGGTTCGCGGTCGCATGCATGGAAGGCGTACGAATGGGAGAAGCAGAGAAGCTGATATAACAGAGAAGCTGATATAAAAAGCTGAAATCCTGAGATGCTGAGATGCTGAAATGGGGAGTCGGAAGGCGGCTTTAAAAAGCTGAAAAGCCGAAATCGGAACTCGGAATGAGCATTTCAGGCTTTCAGCATTTCAACAATGTCTCCATTCATCCAGGGGTTAAAAACGATGGCGAGGTCGCGCCTGCAAAACGGGCAGCGACAACGGGCGGCGCGCTGCGCCCTGTACCCCGGGAATCAGAAGCCGGTGGTACTAAGTGGACCGTTTTGCGGATTGAAGTATTTCGATGCGCCGGTGTGGGGTCCAATCGTTCCGAAATGGCTGGGCACGTACGAATGTGAGCTGCATGACACTGTGGAGCGTTTGATTGCCAGCGGGCCCCGGCGCGTGGTGGATGTGGGATGTGCGGAAGGATACTACGCTGTCGGCATGGCGGAACGCCTTCCTAAATGCCATGTGTACGCCCATGATACAGATCCATTCGCCCGTTGGTTCACGCGGAGTCTAGCCCGGTTGAATGGTGTGGGCGGGCGTGTGCACACGGCCGGATTGTTTTCGTGGGCAGGATGGTCTGTGGAAAGTTCGGACGCGTTCATCTTCGATATCGAAGGGGCGGAACTGGAGTTGCTCGACGGGAACGCGGCGGCCCGGTTGCGGCGGAACTGGCTGCTTGTGGAGACGCACCGGCGGGCTGATGTTGGATTGTCGCCGCGTGAAGTGTCGGATCGGATCGCCGGGAAATTCTCAGGGTCGCATCGTATTGAGCGCATCGAGCCGAAGGAGCGTATGGAGGAGGATTTACCGCCGGGTGCAGGACAGGGGAAGGATTCCGCGTTCTGGATTGAAGCGATCAACGAACGTCGGGCGCATGGAAGTGAGTGGCTGTTTATGGAACCGTTAAGCCCGGGTGCCGCGTGAAGGTCTTGCAGATTGCACCAACGCTGGGAACGCATGGCGGGATCGAGGCGCTCGCTATCGGCATTGCAGCGGCGGTGCATGGCGGGCCGTTGTTCGTCCGCACGCTCTTCCGGTGGCGTACGCACACCTTGGACGAGTCGTTGCGGGGCCTCATCGCCTCAGCCGGTGTCCCGGTTGCAATCATGCGATATCCCGGTGTGCAATTTTTGCGTGCGGTGGCTGATGCAGATCTTGTTCACTGCCATTATCCGATTCCCTGGGTGGTGTTTGCGGCGCGCGCACTCGGAAAACCAGTTGTGTTGACGGTAGAAAATCGACGGCAGAAGAAACCGGCGCCGCTCATGGCATTGGAACGCCGCGCGTTGTCTGCGGCAGCGAGGGCAGTTTTCATTTCGCGTTTTGTGGCTAAGACATGGGTGGGTGAGCATGCGGCAGAAGGCGCGGAGATTATGCCGGCGGTCACCCGTTTCGAGCCGGTGACCGTGCCGGAGGTTGGACGGCGCGGTTTCGTATGTGTCAGCCGCCTGATCGACGGCAAGGGGCTGATTGAACTTGTGGAGGCTTATCGCGATTCTGGGCTGGACGGCACGTTTCATCCGTTGACGATTGCTGGTGCGGGTCCGCTGGCGGTTCGTCTCAAGACGTTTGTAGAATGTCGCCCGCCAGGTTCTGTGCGTCTCGTCGGTTACGTGTCGGATAAGGCCAAAATCCAGCTGTTTGCGCATGCGAAATGGAATGTTGCGCCGCAGACAGCGGAGGAGGATCAGGGTTTGACGCCGTTGGAAGCCAGGTTGTGCGGGGTGCCGTCGATTGCCAGCCGTACCGGTGGCTTGCCTGAAGCGGCTGGTCCGGGCGCAGTGCTTTGTCCGCCCGGCGATGTGCAGGCGTTGCGTATGGCGTTGCGCGAGGCGGCGGAAATGTCGAAGGAAGACTATGCAAAACGGTGTGTGGTGAACAGTGTGGAACTGGAGTCATACATAAAACCGCTGGAGACCTATCGTCGCATTTACGAAGAGGCGGCGGACAAAAAGGTGCGCCAAGATGGTTAAAGACATTGCCTTAAAGATGATGCCCCGCCGGCTGTTGAAAAGCTATCGTTCTCTGAAACGTCGGCTGGCATGGCGGCGCAATGCGAATCGGACCGTTGCGGATGTCTTTGGGGAAGTGTATGCGCGCAAGGCGTGGGGAGGAGGAGCCTCGGGTTACTTTTCTGGTAAAGGTTCGCGTGTTGATCGGCTAGCGGAAGGTTACATCTCCGCCATTACGACTTGGATTAAAGAGAACCAGTTGGAAGGTGTAGTAATGGTTGATCTGGGTTGTGGAGATTTTACGATAGGGGAGAAAGTTGCCCCTCTGGCGTCGGAGTATATCGGGATCGACGTGGTTCCTGCGCTGGTCGAGCACCTGCGAGGCACAGTGACCATGCCCAACGTGCGGTTTGTGTGTGCTGACGCCACGAAAGACGATCTGCCCCCCGGACGAGTGATATTTGTACGGCAAGTGTTGCAACACCTTTCTAACGCGCAAATTTCCAATATCTTAACAAAGCTGGACGCGTACGAATATGCCGTCGTTACCGAGCATCAACCGCGGGAGCTGGGCGCGGCTTTACCGAATGTGGACAAGGTGCATGGCGGCGATATCCGGTTGTATGAAGGATCGGGAGTGTATCTGGACAAGCCGCCGTTTGGTATTGCGCCGGATCGCATCGTGCAGATCTGGGAAGCAGAGGGACATTCTCTGGGCGTGGGAAACGATTCGGGGATGCTGCGCACATTTGTGGTGCGAATGAGAGAGGGGAGGGCGTAGAGATGGTTGGCGCATTTTACGACCGGTTGCGTTCGCTGAGTCCTTACAGAGTGCGGCGATGGGTCAAGTTGCAGCCATGGTTCAGGCCGTTGAGCCGCTTGTTGCTGGGTAGCCGCGTCTATTCGGAGGGGTACTTCCGGGAGCTGGAGGCGCTTGAGGCTGCTTCAATCCCGGCGATCTGCGACTGGATTGTTAGCGTGCTGCACCCGCAGAGCGCGATTGATGTTGGGTGCGGCCCCGGCCATCTCATGGCGGGGTTGCGCGCGCGTGGAGTCGACGTTCATGGGGTGGATATTTCAGAGGCCTCGCTCAAGCTTGCCCGGGAGAAAGGTTTGCAGTGCAGCAGGCACGACCTCACGAAAGGCGCACCGCTACCCGGCGGTCCGTACGATCTGGTTGTGTCCTGCGAGGTCGCGGAGCATCTGGAGGAACGTTTTGCGAAAAGGTTTCTCGAACAGCTTACGCTCGCAGCACCGATGGTGTTCCTGACTGCCGCGGAGCCGCAGGGCGCTGTTGGGTTGCATCATTACAATGAACAACCCAACAGCTATTGGATCGCGCTGATGGATGAGAGTGGGTTTTGTTGCGACGGCGAAGCCACTGCGGCAGCACGTGCTGCATTTGAGGCATCTGGAGTGATTTCGTATCTCGCGAAGCCGATGATTTTCCGTCGCAACATCGGCGGCGTATGAAGGCGCCGCGGAAGCTGGCGATATGCACGCGACTTTATCGGCCCGTTCTTGGAGGGTCCGTTATCTGGACGGAGCGCATGGCGGAATCCCTCTCCGCGCTGGGTTGGGAGGTTCGTGTTGTCACAAAGACGCAAGGAGATGGGAATGGACCCGTTCCTGTGGCGCATGTGAGCCGACTTAGGGACGCCATTCGCGAGGTACGCAAGGCAGAGTGCGTATTGACCGTGGAAGCGGGGCTAATGTGGATGCTCGCGGCGCTGATGACGAATCGGCCGTGCGTCGTGACGCATCATGGTTTTTTTAGAGTTGGAAACCATCGGCCGCCACTTGTACGGCATGTGCAGCGCGCGCTGGCGATGTTGTTTCCGCAGGTCGGTGTAAGCAGGGTGGTGGCGCAGAACTGGAGTCGCTTGGCACAGTGGATCGAAAACGGTTACGATCCGCTTGTGTTTTACGATAATGGGGGCGTTCGGGATGTGGACTTCCTTTTTGCAGGGAGAGTCGTTCCTGAGAAAGGTCCCGACCTCTTTCTCGATGCGCTTGCGGCGCTTAGCGAGTTGGGGTGGGACGGACGAGCGGTTTTCATAGGCGACGGTTCGCAGATGGTAGACTGCCAGGCTCGTGCTGCGCAACGCGGGCTTGCGGCGCGCACAACGTTTACCGGAGCTATTGAGGCGCGGGAAGTCGCAGCCTGGATGAATCGGGCGAAAGTATTTGTGATCCCCAATCGCTGGGAGGAACCGTTTGGCCTGGTCGCGTTGGAAGCACTGGCATGTGGATGTCGCCTTGTCCATACCCGGAGCGGGGCATTGGAAGAAGCGGCGGGTGGATTTGGCCACGTTGTTGGCAAGGAGGATCGTGACGCCTTGAGGGACGCGATGAAAAATGCGTTGCGCAGCAGCTGGTCGCCCGTGGACTCGGCTGATTGTCAGCAACATTTGTCCGATCACACATGGGCTGCAGTCGCTCGCCGGTACGATGAAGTCTTCCGCCGCGCAATGTTTGCTGGAGGTCGGGCGAAGACCGCTTCGTCTCGTGATGGAATCCTGTGAGAATGTTGCGAGGATTTATCAGGAAAGTCGGCCGGACATTTTATGTCACTGGGAATACCTATCGCTATGTTACGGAGCAGCCAATTCTACTTGGGGCTGCCCGGCGCATTCCCGGAGGGTGCGGGATGCTCATGGATGCGGGTGCTGGCGGAGGCTATTACTCCATGCTTTTTCTTGATCGTCGACTTGCCGGGAGCGTCGTGGCTGTGGAGCCGTTTGAAGAGAATTACCGGATTCTGGAGTCCAATTTGTCGAGATACGAAGGAAGGGCGCGAACAGTGCATGCGCCCATCGAACGGTGCGGCCTTGGAGATTCGAGTATGGACACAGTGCTATGTACTCAGGTGGTTGAACACATAGAGGATGACTCGGCTGTGGCGCGGGAGTTCGGGCGTGTGCTCAGGCCCGGCGGACATGCGCTGATAACCGTCCCCCACCCACCGGAAGCGTTTCCGCAGCCGGGCCATGTCCGGGAGGGGTACACCGCAGAAACGCTCGAAAGATTGTTCGCGACTGCCGGATTTGAAGCGTTGGACTTCGATTGGGCCATGACGCAGACCACGGTACGGCGATTCAAGGCCATCGCCAGACTGCCGCGGTTGCTGCGTATCGTTCCTCCTGCATTGTGGGCGCGCGAAGACACGCGCAGTCGAGAAGATAGGAGAGACGATCAGCCCTTCTGTTTGCTTGGCCTGTTTCGGAAAGCGTGAACGGAAAAGGCTGTGGCGAGTGGCGAGTGGCGAGTGGCCATGGGCTGCGAATATAAGTCGCCAAGTGCCCAGACAGCATAAGACGGACACAGGGCTCGCGCAAAGGCGCGTATTAACGAAATCGTAAATCTGAGACAAATGAGCGCGCGATTGAACAAGACGCGACTGTTGGTTGTGGACTACAACGTGACCGCATCAAGCCCTTCGATGAAATCATGGCTTACTGCGGCGCCCGAGGTCTTGCCGCGGATCTTTGATGAGGTGGAAATTTGGTCGACGACATGCGATTTGCAGGCTCATCCGTTTGTATGGCGGAAGTTCCCGAAAATCGGTCGGTATTGGCCTGTGGAAGCGGTGGTATTCCGGCATCAGGTGCGCGCGGCATTCAAGCGAATGGACATGGCCACCCGGCAATACACGCTGGTGCAATGCACGGGTGAGATGCTTCCGGAGTGTGATGTGCGCTATATGCAATTCTGGAACCGAGCCTATTATCGCATTGCGAAAGAAAGGCCCGGCAGCATTCGTGTGTCCCTGAAAGACAGAGTTTTTGGAGGGTTGGCTGCCTTGGAGGAACGGTGGTGTGCGACGTATGGTAGAACCGGAGAGTGGTGGTGCGTGAGCCGGGGGTTGAAGGAGGAGATCCTGCGCGACGCAGGGCCTGATGCGCGGTTCAAAATTTTGCCAAATGCATATGACTCTGAGCGATTTGATCGGGGAGTGCGCCTTGCATGGCGCGAGCCCATGCGTGAGCACTACAGGTTAGACGCTGAGACTGTGGTGTTTGTGTTCTGTGCGATGGGTCATTTTGAACGCAAGGGTCTGATGCAGGCCATCGAGGTTGTGGGCAGATTGCGGGCTGGCGGGCGTGATGTTGTGCTCCTGGTTCTTGGCGGGAGCGCGTCCTCGCTCCAGTATTACAAAGCGCGCAGTGAAGCTCTTGCTCCGGCGGGGGTGATCTTTGCGGGGGCTGTGAGCCCGATCGAGCATCATCTGTCGGCTGCTGAGGCCTTGCTGTTCCCCTCTCATTTTGAAGCGTTTGCCCTTGTTGAAATTGAGGCTGCTGCGTTGGGGTTGAGGCTGTATCTAACCGCGCATCCGGGGCATGAGATGATCCTGAGAGAAGGAGTGAATGGCCGGTTGTTGCCGTGGGATGTGAAAGGGATGGTGGAGGTGTTGGACGGTGAAATTGTGACCCGTGCTGTGCTTCAAGAAAGCATGGATGTGGGTGAGGCGCTGGATCGCGGAGGGTTCGAGCGGCGCCTGGAAGAGTTGTACAGGGAAGCCGGGGCCGGGGTGGTTGCCGGAGTATGATGAAAGAGAGGCTCCTGCTGTTTCTTACGCGCGGTTTTGCGCGATACCGTCAGGACCTTGTGCGTGCGGTCGCAGGCGGGCTGCCGGAGGGATGGCATCTTGTGCATGCATCAAAAGATCGCGACAGGGAACGACTGTGGGAAGTTGACGACGAATTGTACGACCGAAACCGCGCGGGCTTTCTGACCAGGGAGATGCCTGCGCTGAGCATTGGCTCGTTTCTCGGTCGTCCGTTCAGATCGCGCCCTCTCGCTGAGCGTGAGAGCGCTGTCCGAATGGAAACGATGTGGCCTGATGTGATAGTGATCCAGGAATTCTCGGTGCCAATGCTTGCGTCGGCGCTCTATGCTCGGCGGCATGGGGTTCCCTGCGCTGTTTGCACAGATATGGGGCGAGGCACGGACTGGAGCCGGTTTCGACGTGGCGCCAGGTTGGTGCATGCGTTGGGATCACGACTGGTGAGCGGTGTGGTCGCGCACAGTCCTGAAGCCAGGGAGCCGCTCTGCGAGGGTAAGCCGGTGTGTTATGTGCCGCATGGCATCGCAGTGGCACGGTTTCGGATGCCGGATCGCTCGCAGCGGGCTCCGGGGCCGGTTCGTCTGCTGCTCGTGGGGCAATATATTCCACGGAAAGGCCACGATCTTCTGGCTGCCGCGCTGAAGCGGCTTGTCGACCACGGGTGCGACGATTTTGAGTTGCGGCTGGTGGGAACACAGAATCCAGACTGGGTGCGCGGTGTGATTGGTGATGCCGGGCTTGAAGGTTGGACAAAAATTCTCGGCGTGCTGAAAGGGGATGAGCTGGTCGAGGAATATGCCAAGGCGGACGTTTTTGTGCTGCCCTGCCGTTTTGATACGTTTGCGGTGGTTGTGCATGAGGCGGCCGCTGCCGGGTTGCCGCTTGTGATCAGCCGACATGCTGCCGCATCGCGGGTGTTAGTGGAGGAAGGAAAAAACGGGTTTGTCGTGGACCCTTACGACACCGAAGCAATGGCGGACCGACTCGGACACCTGATTCGTGATCCGGCTTTGCGTCTGCGTATGGGGGAGCGTTCAAGACGGATCGCGGAAGACACAGCAGCGGAAATGGCCGGCGTCCGGCTTGGACGCTGGCTCATGCAACTCGCTGCGGGCCACTCTTTGCATTCCGGTGCTGTACGCCAGGGATGAAGCCGCGCATACTTCTCAGCGCCTACAGCCTTGCGCCCCGTCAGGGATCGGAGCCTGGCATCGGCTGGGCGGCTGCGATGACGTTGTCAAAAATCGGGAATGTGGAGGCGCTCGTGGGCACCCATTACGAGCACCAATTCGAGGCGGCCGACCGTCACGTTCTGCTTGGCAACGGCGTACGGGTTCACTTCCGCCGTTTGCCGGGATGGCAATGGATCAGGCGCCTGAAGCCCGCCGGGGCATGGTCGAATCTGTACTATTCCCTGTGGCAGAAGGCCGCAGGTGAGTGGCTGCGAGCTATCGCCGGAGGGGATCACGCAACCTCGGCGGTTCACTTTACGTGGGCAAAGGCTGCGGTTCCGTTCGGGGCAGCATTTTCCGGCCATCCTTACGGAATTGGCCCGGTCGGTGGGCTCGATCCGGGTCTGCCAGCACTGGACGGGCTACTCGCCCGGGATCAACGCGCTTTCGAAGTGTTGCGCCGACGTCTCATTCTGCGCGCGCTCACATCGGAGCGGCTTGCCAAGGCCTATAGGAACGCAGACTTTGTTTTTGCCAATACAGACGAGAGTCGTCGCAGAATCGAAGGGATTTCAGGACGGCGCGTTGACATGATGACCAATTGCGGAGTGGACGACGCAATCCTGCTGCAACAACGCGCCGTTGCGCACCGCCCCACCGAAGAAGGCATGCAAATTCTTTTTGCCGGGCGCTTGTTAGGTTGGAAGGGGGAAGTGCTTGCATTACATGCTCTCGCTCAGCTTCGGGATCTTCGATGGCGATTTACCGTTGCGGGAGACGGTCCGGGCCGCGCGCATTTTGAAGGGCAAGCCCGGAAGCTTGGCATTGCCGCGCGGGTAAACCTCCGGGGAAAATTGTCTCAGCGCGAAACGCTTGCCGCCATGAGCGAAGCGGACGTGTTTTTGTTTCCGAGCTACCATGACTCCGGCGGAACAGCCGTGCTCGAAGCGATGGGTGCCGCATTGCCGGTGGTGTGCCTGAACGCGGGCGGTCCGGGTCTGTATGTGGATTCGAGTTGCGGGTTCGCGATAGAGCCGGGAACAGAACAGGAAACCATAGAGCACATTGGGCAGGCTCTTCGAGAGTTGCATGAACGGCCGGAGTTGCGCCGGAGCCTTGGTGAGAACGCCCGGTCGCGTTGCGCCCGCGAGTTCACATGGACAGCCCGTGCAAACCGCCTTGTGCCCGTTGTTTCCTCCCTGGTGCAAAAAGCCGCCTCCGCTCCTGTAAACGCATGACATCGACAGCCCGCGGAGTTCTGTGGTGCCCCGCTCACCCCCTTGCGGGGAGTGTGTCGATGTGGAAATACTGGAGCGCGCTTGACCAGGCGATGAACGATGTTGAGGGTGCGATACGCCCTTGGACGCCTCTCGGATCGCCCCCTTCTGCTCCACCCAGAAAGGGTAACGTCCTTGAAAGGGCTACGTGGAAATTTGTTCGATACCCGATCATTCTAAAGACAGGCCATCGCTTCCGTGTAACGCACGTTCTCGATCATAGCTGGGCGCATTTGCTTCGCTGGACTCCGACTGGTAGTCGGCGGGTGGTGACAGTTCATGATCTGATCCCATTGATCGACAACGAAGATGTGAGCCCCGCTCAGCAGGCGCGTTTTCGGAGGATTGTTTCGCATGTACGCCGGGCTGACTGTGTGGTTTGCGTGTCGCACCACACGGCACGCGAGGTTGAACGTCTTCTCGAAATATCGTCCGAGAAGATCGTGGTGGTGCACAATGGCGTGTCCGCACGGTCAGCGTCTGGCGCGCAGGGCGCGGGCCGGGTGAGCCGGGCGATTTCCGCGCGGCGGAGCGGTGCGCACATCGTGATTGGGTCGATTGGGAGCGTGCTTTTACGGAAAAATCTCGTGGCGCTTGCCGACGCGGCGGGACGACTGAAAAATTCCGGCATGGAATGTATCGTGGCGCGTGGCGGCGCCGCCCTTCCCGAATTACTCCGCCAACGATTCGTCTCGGCGGTCGGTTCCGAGAACCTTCTTGAGTTTGGGTTGTTGGAAGAAGTGGAGTTGGATGAGTTTTACGCTTCGGTGGATGTGGTGGCTGTACCTTCTTTGTACGAGGGGTTTGGATTGCCCGTCGTGGAAGCCATGGCGGCAGGGTGCCCTGTCGTCAGTAGCAACGCCACCAGTCTGCCAGAGGTGGGTGGGGACGCCGTGCTCTACTTTGATCCGTATGACACGGAGGCTTTTGCGGTCTGCCTCCGTTCTGTTGCCGACCAGGGACGTCGGGAACAACTCGCCGCTGCCGGCCGGGAGCGGGCAGTGATGTTCACCTGGGAGGCTGCCGCCCGCAAGCTGGTTGGCATCTACGAAACGCTCGCAGCGTGATCGGGCAACATTCGCTTCCTTATGGCCAAAACGGGAACAAAGGCTGTCGCACAACTCCTTCGCAATTCGCTTTGGCGCAAAGCGGTTAGCAATCCGCGCCGCTGGGTCGTGGCGCTCAAGGCAGCACTGGCCGTGGCAGGCGGACAACGCGCGGTGATGTTAAAATCCGACGGAGTCCGCCTTGTGGCAGGTTGTGGAAAAGGACAGGGTTTATGGTGTGGAATCTCCGGGCGAGAATATGAACCGGAACTCGCGTGGGTGGAACGGCGGTTGGAACCGGGGCATGTGATGATCGATATCGGCGCGAA
>CAZZCL010000084.1:0-12733 GCA_964652295.1 uncultured Chthoniobacterales bacterium | reverse complement strand
AGTGAACGGGAGCATTCGTAGTTTTGGGACAACTTCTAGGCACTTTACTCCCCAAGCCATCATCCGATGGGGCTTGAGCGTTTCCCAGGGGTCCGCCTCCGATCGAATTCTTTCGTCGCCTCGGCCTGCCAGGACGAGGTTCGCCAATTGGAGTAAAACGACATCGACACCCCATGAGGTGAGGAACTCAAACCGACAGCACGGTGCGCCCGCTCAAGTGTAGGCCGGACGGCGCATCGGGTTACGCTTACTCCTGCGCAAGCTGATCCTTGGCTTGATGCCAGTGTTCCTCGTCGCGTCCATCCGGGCAGCCTTCGCTTTGCCAGATGAGGTAGGCCAGCGTGGCAACCTGCTCCTCATGGGGTGGCGATGCAGGTTGCTTTGTAGACTCGGAGTTTGTGGGTGGTTTCTTGGATTTCATAGCTTCCTTTCTATGGGTGATGACAAAAAGCGGGCGGCCATAACGAGCACATCGTCCTCCGGCGCTTCCTCGTGTGAAAAGTCGCGCCGGACGGCGGCGAGGCGGGCGAGCACGGTCTCGCTATCGTCTTCCGCCGTGAGGTTTCCGAGCACCGCTTCGACGGCCTCAATGCCGAGAAAGTCGCCTTCCTCATTGCGCGCGTGGATCAGGCCATCGGAAAATATCAGAAGCCGGTCGTCTTGGCGGAAGAAGGTCTTCTCGACCCGGCACTGCGCCCCCATTTCGGGGAAGATGCCAATGAGCGGTGCCTGCGAGTCGAGACGCTCGACCCCGCCATTGGATCGCCAGAGGAGCGCGGGCGGATGCCCGGCCCCGGCGTAGGTCAGCTTGCCCCAACGGAGGTCGATCTCCGCACAGAAGAATGTCGCGTAGATACACAGCCCCGCAAAGTGCTTTGTCACAAAACGGTTCAGTGTGTCCACCACCTCGCACGGATGATTTGCGATGGTGATTTGGTGGCGCACGAAACTATTGATGCGGCTGGCGAGAAATGCCGCTGGCAGACCGTGTCCGGTGACATCGCAAATGCAGAGGAAGAGACGGTTCGTGTCGGTCTTGAGCGCCGTGCAGTAGTCCCCGCCAAGAATCTCGTGCTCCTCATAATGCACCGCGAGGTCGATGCGTTCGTCATCGACGGGGCCCGGCAGAAAGCTGCGGTGGATCCGCTGCGCCAGGTGCCAGTCGTCGGGACTGAGGGCGGGCGGATGTTCGCAACGCGGGCGGAAGGTGAAGGGTGTGTGGGAGGATGTTGCGTTCATGGTTTCCAGATTTCTGTGCCAGGGTAAAAGGCCTGCCACGCAAACCAATAGACCATCACCGCCGGGAGAGGGCGGCCCTGTCCATCGCGCACATCGGGGCGGCGCTGCGTGCGATGGAAGGTGACGTTGACATTTTCACCGCCAAGCGTGTCCTGCACCGCGCGACCGTCGGGCAGCTTGTCCACAGGATACGCCTTCGCCTTTCCGCCGATGAGGAGGCCGATCACCCACGTCTTTCTCGGGAACTCGGTGCGCGTTGTCGGCACGGGGAACATCGTTTTCCCGCTCGCGAAGTAGTCCGCATACGCCTCGCCGTCGTAGTCGCGGTGGTGGCCGGTGTCGGTCGAAAGCACTTCGCCAGCGGGATGCAACGCCGTCCACGCCTTCCAGGTGAGATGCGCGACCGGCAGCCAGCGCAGCCTTTTCCCCGCATCGGGGCCGCTCACGGATTCCATCTTGAGTTGCGACCACAGGCTCTCGCTCTGGCGGTCATACATCAGCACATCGCTCTGGTAGAGCAGGCCGGACACACCGAACGTGCGGGTTCTTCCGTCGATGACGCCGTCGAAAACCATGCCGGTGCCACACAACGGGCAGTAGGTGACGACGACCGGTTCGCCGCCGATGGTGTCGTTCACGATCTCGTGCCACACAAGCACGCGCAGCGGGTAGGCGCGCGTGGTTTCGCCACGCGTAAGACTCAGCACAATGTCGTCGTCGAGCATGAACGTCGCCTCCTCCGGACGGATGAATTTCGGCGCGTCAATGGACGGGATGCCGTCGCGCGGCGGGCCACCGCCGAAGATTTCTGAGACGGGGATCGTGGCATTCGAAACGTCGAAGCCATTGCGCTGCTCCGCGTGAGCGGGAAGCGGCGCGACGAGCAGTGTAACGACTGACACGAGAGCGAAGGGGCGCTTCATCATGCCTTACACGAGCGAGCCGGAAATGTTGTTATTCCATTCCTGCCTCCTAATGCAGCGAAAGAGTGGACCACCACCTGACTGTCATCGGCTCGTGGAATAAATCCTGCCCACCGACGCTCGATGATGAGTGAAATTGTTCCTGCTCGTCTTGCTGTTGTTCGCCCCGGTTGCCATTGCTTCCGCGGAGAACATCACTCCTGTGCCAGCCGTTGGCGCGACTATTCCGGACGTCACTGTGCGCACCGTCAAGAACGAGCCACTCCTCCTGAGACAGGCCGTCGCAGAGAAACCGGCTGTGCTCGTCTTCTATCGGGGCGGATGGTGCCCGTATTGTACAAAGCACCTCGCGGCGCTGGCTAACATCGAAGCGGATCTCGCTGCCGCCGGTTTCCAGATTTTGGCCATTAGCCCCGACCACGCGTCGAAGTTGCGCGAAAAGCCAGACCATCAGGCGCTCGGCTACACCCTGCTTTCCGACAGCACCATGGAGGCGGCCAAAGCTTTCGGCATCACCTTTCAGGTTCCTGCCCAACTGGTTTCGAAATACAAAAACGAATACCAGATCGACCTCGAAGCGGCATCCGGCCAGACCCACCACCTACTCCCGCATCCGGCAGTCTATGTCGTCGGCACCGACGGCGTCATCCGCTTCGCGCATGTCAACGAAGACTACAAAGTCCGCCTCGAACCGGGCAAAATCCTTGAGGCCGTGAAAGCCCTGTGAGGAGGAAGTGCCGCTCCGACCGGACGATTTGCGGCAATACGTCGCGCTCAAACTCTGGCCGCGCTGTCGTCGTGCCGCCGGGCGAAGCCCATTACCGTAGTGCCATCGATATTCATACGCGTTTTGGTTATCAATTCTACAACTGTCTCATCATCGCGTCCGCTCTCGCTGGCGGCACCACGCAGCTGCTTTCCGATAACTTGCATCACGGACAAAAGATCGGCCCACTGCAAATCTTCAATCCATTCACAACTTGATACCTCTGCCCGATCACCCTACCGACTCCAGGAAGGCGTTGGTTGCGAATGAGGCGGGTGCGGAAGTGTTCCAGGCAGTTATGAAGGGGACCTCAATGCCCCAGGCAGTCGGGTGCCTGGTCGACCTTATTCATTGATTGTCCATGAAATCCTCGACTCCCCCTGTCCCTTTTCGGTTCACCCGCATCGGCTCGATTTTCGGGGATTTTGGCGAGCAGAAGTTTCGAGCCATCATGCCGCCACTGTCCGAAACTCAGTGGATCGAGACACACTTGACCGAGGTCCCGGCCCATCCATTGCACATTGACACTTACCGCCTGACTCGTCGGGTTGAAAAGCCGTATTAACCAAGCACCTGGATTTTCATGATCCTGGCGCAGGGAAGACAGGATGACCGAAGGAGATGAAATCACGAGCGAGGAGCGAACAGGATGGTTATCTCCGGCTGGAAAGGCTTGGAGGGCGTAGGGGCGCTGGTTGAATTCCAGTGCTTTTCGGTCAATTTCCGGGTGCAGGCGGGATTTGTTCCCCGGTAACACGCAGAAGCGGAAGATGCGCTCGCCTTGATCCATGCGCGGCACGAAGCGGTTTTTCGGCATGTAAACACGATCTTCCCACGCATGGGCACTGTAGGCGGCAGAACGAAGGAGTGTCAGGCGCAGCGTGTTTGCGGTGGTGTCGCCTGCGTAGATACCGTCGTTGAGCAATGCCACCCCGCTATTCCCGGCGTCGAAGGCGCTGCACCATTGTTGGAATGCGCACTCGGTGCCATCAGTGGGTAGAGAATGGAAACCAAACATCGTTTGCCCTTCAAATTCCGCTATCGGGTTTGGCAAGCCATAAGACCATTTGAGAGTCATGTCCTTCTCATTCCAGAAGACGCGGACCTCGATCTCGATCCCCCCTGCCATCTTGGGTATGCGGTAAAGAATCTGAGCGCGGGAGTTCCCCCAACCGCAGAGAGCCTCGACCACAGTGCGCACGGGCCCATCTTCAATCACCTGAACAGCATCCAAACTACCGTTGTCCGCGTTGCCGGTGACACCTGCGAAGGCTGCGGCACTTTTGGCATCCAACGCGATGAATCGGCCATCTGCCGCGCCAAGTTTTGTGTGGGTTCCAATCCATGAATCCGGAACATCCTTCACAACCTCGAGCCCGACTCCCTCTTCGCCGACATACTCTGTTCCGGAACTCCGG
Organism: uncultured Chthoniobacterales bacterium; assembly: GCA_964652295.1. Taxonomy (GTDB): domain Bacteria; phylum Verrucomicrobiota; class Verrucomicrobiia; order Chthoniobacterales; family CALDSX01; genus CAZZCL01. The sequence goes on along the minus strand of CAZZCL010000084.1, from coordinate 8,387 downwards.
AGCGAGACGAGCCGGCCGTTCACACGTGAGAATTGCACGACGTACTCCCCGGCAACGATTTCTAGAATGTCGTCCGCACCAGTTGAAGGAAGCGCGGGTTTGGATGGCAGCTTGAGCAACCGCAGGTCGAAGCGATTGATGCATGAAGGTGCCAGTTTCGTGGAAAAAACGACCCGCTTTCGCCATTCCAACGGCATGTTGCTGGCTTCCCGCTCGATCTGGGACAGCAATGTTTCACCATCCTGAGCGTTACTCACTTCGGCATGGTAGAAGTGGTCACCCCAATTTTGTTCGGCCATTTGAAACTCCACATCGACGAATGTTTCGACCTCATGAGGATGTGGATTGAATACGAAAACGGGATAGGTGCCATCCTCCGCCGCATCCTCACCGGAAAGCAGCGCATAAAACGCGCGAGCTGAAATCCGAGCCAGAATCTCCCGTCCGTGCCCGATCAGGCGAAGAGCGGCCTGCTCTGCCGGTTGGATTGAGGAGCCTGGCAAGATGTCGTGAAATTCGCAGAGCAACAGGTCGCGTTCGGCTTCACTCAGGGCGTCATGTGGATAGGCGATCAATCCATTTGCTGCCGCCGCTGCCGCCATTTTTTCTGTCCTGTAGAGTTCATTTTCCAATGAACGATGGCCCTGCTTGATCAAAACTTGCGAGGTATAGCAGCCGACGGCCCAGCGATTCAGGTCGGTTTTAACGACAGGGAGAAGCGCACGAGGAGATCTTAGGCTATCAAAAAAATCTTCGGGTTTGCCATGTTCCCAGTGCCACGATTCGATTCGACCCTTCGTTTGCCTCAGATCATCCAAATCCTTGCGTGACGGGCCTCCGCCGTGGTTGCCAACACCCCATAGAACGCACTCCAACTCCGCGGGATTTTCGGTAAGCCGTTTGGTAATGTATCCCAAAGCCCCTCCTAAAGGAGAGTTATACAATTCCGGTATCCGCTTCACCAGAATCTCGGAACCCTCGAACCCCTCCCAAACAAACGCGTTCGATTCCAGCGGAAAGAAACAATTGTCAGGACGACAGACGAGATACGAGTCGTAGCCGAAGCACTGCAATATTTGCACTAAGCCACGGCTATGGCCAAACGAATCAAAATTGACCGCTGTGCGCGGTCTCACACCGAATTTCTCCAAAAAATAACGCAACCCGCGCTCAATCTGACGGGCAATCGATTCTCCAGCGGGCAGATTGCAATCGGGCTGCAAATACCACCCACCCATAATGTGCCACCGCCCGGCTTTTACCAGGTCCGAGATCCGCTGGAAGAGAGCTGGTTCGTATTCTTCAACCCATTCATAGAGCAAAGCCTCATTTTGGTTGAAGACAAACCCTTCGTGGCTCTCACACAAATCAACAGCCGCACGAAACGTCGCGAGTGCAGCTCCGAGGCCCTCCTCCCATTCCCAGAGCCAAACCGGATCCAAATGTGCGTGGCACACCAGCAATGCGCGTTGCGTCGGAGTGACAGAAGGGCTCTCCATTAAAGTGGTATTCAATAAAACCGATGGCATGTGAATTATCACATTGACAGCATGCCTTTCGCTCTGCAAATCTAAAGTTCGCGATCCTGATTCATCCTGCTCCACCCGATGCCTGCCGCCCCTCACTCAGCCGCGTCTGATGTTCCCATCCGAACTAAAGCGGCTTGGGGTCTAACGGGAGTTGCGGACACGTTTCTGACCTACGCGATGGCGTCACTCGTCATGCCGATTTTCAATATTGGCTACGGAGTGAATGCGGTATGGCTCGGCTATGCCCTCGCGATTCCCCGTCTCATCGACATGTTGACTGATCCCCTGATGGGGGTGATTTCGGACAACACCCGTTCCAGGTGGGGGCGACGTAGGCCGTATATTTTCGTTGGTGGCGTTGTCGCTGCATGTCTTTTCCCGGTCATTTGGCTACCCCCATTTCAAGGGGAGACAGCGATACTCCTTTGGTTCGTGGTCATGATGGTTTTGATGTCGTTGGCTTATACGATTTTTGCTGTTCCGTGCACAGCACTCGGGTTCGAGTTCACGACCGATTACGACGAGAAAACTCGCATCATGGCTTGGAGGCTCTATCTGAGCGTGATTGCAGGATTTTCCGTTCAATGGCTTTACAAACTTCTTGTGCTCCCCGCTTTTGGCGGATCGGAAGTGGATGGGATCCGATACGTCGGGCCTTTGGTTGGAGTGATCATTCTGGCAACGGCACTACCGGCTGCATTCGTCTGCCGGGAAAAAATTCACGTTCAGGCCCAAGAAAAAGTTGGCTTTTGGGAAGCGATACGCATGACGATCCACAACCGATCGTTTTTGGTGCTCATGGCTGGTTATCTGATCATTGTCACCGCGATGAACACGGTTGGCAGTCTTGGCCTTTACGTAAACATTTTCTACGTTTGCGGCGGCGACAAATCGCTCGCCGGAACAATTGGCGGGTGGTTTGGCACGGTTATGATTGCTGCGGCCTTGTTGAGTATGTGGTTGATCGCCAAGATTTCCCAGTTGACGAGCAAGCGGACGGGAATGCTGGTCGGGCTCGCCCTTGGACTCTTGGGGAATCTTTCGCTTTGGTGGACGATGCGCCCTGAGCATCCTTACCTCCAATTGTTCTCGGCCTTCCTGATAGGGCTCGGGATTCAGGGATGCTGGCTCATGGTTGATTCCATGGTCGCGGATGTCTGTGATGATGACGAGGTGCGCACCGGTCTGAGGCGGGAGGGTGCTTACAGTGCAGCCAAAGGTTTTTGCATGAAAGCTGCTCTGACAGTCACGGCGATCTCTGCCGGTTACATGCTCGCTCTTGCTGGCTATCAAGAAAAAATTGATCCGCCGGAGGAAGTCACTCTGCGCATGAAAATGCTGCTCATCAGCGTCCAAGTGTTTGGGCTGGGTCTTGGGATGCTCCTATTCTGGCGCTATCCATTGAATCGCCAAAAAGCGGAAGAAAATAGAAGTATCTTAGATGCTCGAGAAATCAGTTCGCCTCAGCCCCAATCCGCATGAAAATAAAACTCACACACCACGCTTTTTCTCTGGCGTTCCTCTTTGCAGCCACTGGCACGCTTGAGGGAAGTTTGGTCAGGTATTTTGAACCGGCCATCGGGGAGGACGGTGTTTCCATGCAGAATTACCCGTTCCCCCAAGCCAAGGCCAGAGTCTTCGCCGAGGTGCCGCAGGTTTCCTGGCGTCTGCCCGAGACAACGCTGCCATCGGCGAATGTCCCGGTCATCGGTTACGATGTGAAGGAGTTTGGTGCTCGTGGCGATGGGGAGACCGACGACACCCATGCCTTTCATTTGGCTCTGAATAAAATGGCAGCTGCAGGCGGCGGCACAGTCTGGGTGCCCGCTGGTCGCTATGTGATTCGCGGCACTCTCGCCATTCCCTTGAATGTTGCGCTTCAGGGCGAATGGGAAAAACCCGAGCCCGGCAAATCGGTCGTCGGCACCATCCTCATGGCCTACGCAGGCAAGGGGGACGCGAAAGGGACTCCATTCATCACGTTGGACTCCAACTGCGCCGTGCGCAATCTGTCGGTCTGGTATCCCGAGCAGCTCGCCGACGCCTCCGAGCCGATCCCGTACCCGTGGACCTTTTTTGAGTTTGAAGGCAAATCATTTAAGCCGTGTGCCACAGTCGAGAATGTCACTTTGGTCAACAGCTATCGCGGCGTCTGTTTCGGCTCATCCGAGCATAACCATGGTAATTGGTATCTCCGCAATATTTTCGGTACACCGTTGGAGACGGGACTGGCCGTCGATATGGCGAACGAAACCGGCCGCCTCTACAACGTAGATTTTGGCCCAAGATACTGGATGGACTCCGGCCTGCCCGGAGCACCCGCCAAAGCGGCTCCGGCCCTTGAGTGGATGCGTCGGAATGGCACCGCGTATGTCATTCGCCGTCAGGATTTGTCGCACTGGGGGCCGTTCTCCGCGCAGGGATATGCGGTCGGCATGAAAGGGGCGCACAGCCTCGCGATCAATAAATCGGAAGCATGGATTTCGGCGTATGGAGCCGCTCAATTTCAGGGCCATTTCTGGGGTCTCGAATTTCGCGACTGCGGGACCGCCATGACACTGGCTGGGCTGCAAGAAGCGGGAGCGATATTTTCCGACTGTGTGCTGCAGGGAGATGAGTATGGAGTGCGTATTGAGCCGGAGACCCAGTATTTTGTGACCTTTAATCGGTGCACCCTGAGCGGCAAAGTGGCGTCACTGGAAAGTGCCGAATCCATGCACCTCGGTCTGCTCTCTGCCGAGATGAATGGCCCCATCAAAGTTTCTAGCGGCGCCCTTTCACTGGTAGAATGCAAAGTCAGGAATTCTGCTAATGCACCGACACCCGAGGTGTTAACCGTGCAGGGGGGATCATGGCCCATGTTTTGGTCGACGGTTGATCGTCCAGGTCATTTCTTCGATCCCAAACCGGTCGCTCTGCAACGTCCAAAGACCATTCTGCCAAAGGCTGATCTGAACGCCACCACACGAACTCTGCCTCTCGGCAAACTACTGGTTGTGCAGGCATCGGGAGATCAGTTCACAGCGGCACTCAAGGATGCGCTTGCCAGCGCCTCTTCGGGCGACATTGTTTTCGTGCCACCTGGGTACTATTTACTCAACGAATGCGTCACGATCCCTGCTGGCGTCGAACTTCGCGGGCCGATCGATATCCCCCAACACGTGGTGCGCTCGCCGTCGGTAATCCAAATCGACCCAGCTTTGGCCGACACCAAACATCCTTTGATCGCGCTGTCGACCGATTCCAGCGTGGCCGGATTGGGCTTCTTTCCGCGCGGACAAAATTGGCGGCAACCTCAGGAATTCCCGGTGCTTTTCCGGGCGGACGGCGAACGGACTACCATTCGCAATGTGAGTGCCGCCGCGCTGTCGAACTTTGCAGATTTTCAAGGGGCCAAGGCGAATGGCTTTTCCGTGGATTCCGTGAATGCGAACCTTCTAGGAGAAGGTTTCCGAATCGGCGGCGGAGTGCAAGGCGGCCGCGTGATGAACGTGCAACTCATCTCGCATCTGTGGGTTTTGCTAAGCTCTTCATGGGAGGCCAATGAGATTGAGCGCGTTTGGGGGTATCGGCTCGAAGACGTTCCGGTCGATATGTGGCAGGATGAACCACTCGGCAAGGAGTTTGTGAGGAAACTGCAGGATCGTTTCGATGCCTACGTGCTCGGCGACGCTTCCCGGATCTTCATGTATCACAATTTCACTTACGGCTGTCGCTCGGGCTTCAAGACCATCGAAGAAAACGGACGGGGACCAAATGCCTTGGTGATTCACGGTGCCGGTGATGTGAGTATTGTTGGTGCAGACATTGGAGCCGCATCGGAGGACGGTTTGGTTTTCCAAAACTACACCGTTTACGCAGCCTTCCGGGATGCGTCCACATGCCTGCGCGTCAATTTGCCGAAAGATCGCAGCGTGATTTTCGATTCGCTCCAGACGGTTGGTCCGGCACTGACCTCCGTTCAAATGGGAGGGGGGAGCCTTTATCTGGCCGGGGTCCTCTTTTGTGATATCTCCTCCCGCGGTCTGCTACTTGATGCTGGGCAAACCCTCGCTGCCGGTCCCTTCTTTTTCCGATCGGACGTGAAGCTGAACCTTAGCCGCGGGGCCGGTTTCGAAACTGCCGGTGCGGTTGCAGTCGGACGATTCCGACGCGCGAAAGACTCAGCCAAGCCGGTGATTCGTGGCGAAGTCTTTTTCCAAGCTAACCCACGCCTCCGCGAAAAAGCGGAACTCTGAACCGTTTAATTAACCCAACCACCATGAAAACAGACTACCGCTATAACACTCTGCTCTCGCTGGCAGCCATCACTGCCCTGATCCTCCATCCAGCAGCAGCTGACGAACCAAATCTTCTGCACCACTACCCACTGGACGGGACGCTCAATGCCAAGAGCGGAGGCTCGCCGCTAACCCTCACCCCTGACACAGAAGTCGTTTATGCAAAGGAAGGTCCGGCTGGCAAGCGGAAATCAGTTTTGTTCGGAAGCATTCCGGGAGATGAAACCCAACGGTTGATAATGCCTGAAGATGTCACGTTACCGGTCGTGGGGGGAGCACTCTCCCTATGGGTAAAGGTTCCCCAGATAGACCCCAATAAGGCCACCGCATTTATTTTGCATGCTCCCGGGTTCAGTCAAGATGGGAGTGGCATCACGTCGGGGTGTTACATTTCTGTTAACGGAAGGGAAGAGGCCATTAGTTGGCAATTAGCTGGAGGTGGGAAGCAGATGGATTTACTTGCGGATTTGTCCGAGTGGACCCACTTGGTGCTTACTTGGAACGAGAGCCAAAGTGTCGCACGGCTTTATGTTAATGGAAAAGAATCCGGCGAAGCTACCATCCCTCAGGGACCTGAATTAAACATGACTCACCCCATTCGCATTGGTGGATTTGCCACCCGCCCTGAATTGGATTCGCAGGATCATCAGTTTAACGGGATGATCAGCGATCTGCGCATCTACGAAGGGGAACTCACCAGGGCGGACATCAAAACATTATACAAACCATGAAACTAACTAACCTTACTACAATCCTTCTGGCGGTCACAGCGTGGCCCGCTGCCGCAAGCCCGTTTGCAGTTGTCGATTCAGCTTCAGAACAGGGTGCTTCGGACATCCAGGCCGCAATCGACAAGTTGCCGGAAGGCCGCCAATACTTGGCTACAGTCAAAGTCCGCGGGCAATTTGAAGTCGGCGCAACCTTGCTATTGCCGAACTTCACGAAGCTTGACCTCACGGAGGCTCATTTGATCCTTTCCCCGGGAGCGACCGGGTCGCTGATTTCCAACGCGGATCCGGAAGGTGGAAATCATCACATCGAGGTACTCGGGGGACAGCTCGAGGGAAATGCTCCCGGACCGGACCTGAGCGAAAGCCACGGCATTTTTTTGGCGCGAGTGAATCATGCGCGCATTAGCGGGTCGGAAATCCGGCAATTCGGCGGTGATGGGATTCGGATCAATGGACTCGGCGAAATACACCGCAATACGTTCCTCTCATCGTTGGTCCTCGAGAAAAACGGGCACAGCGGGCTGAATATCATGTGGGCCTCACGGAATGTGTTCGTGACGGACGTCCTTGCACGGGGCAACAAAATCTTTGGCGTCCGCTCAGACCACTCCGAAGGCTCTTACTCGAACATCCAAGCCGATGAAAACAGGGGGGATGGCATCTTCATTCGCAATATTTTCGGAGGGAATTATGTCAATCTCACCGCCACCCGCAATGGCAAGGCGGGCATTATTGTGAAGGGCATGGTGGCCAGCCTCGGAGCCAATTGGGCCGCTCATAATAACAGCACGTCAAAACCCGGACAATTCAGCGAAATCTTCTTTTCTGCAGATGCGAGTCTTTCCTACGGCCTCACAGCGAACACCGCCATCACTGGAATCTGCGCGGGCTCTTTCAACAACTTCGGCAAGCCATCGGCGAAAAACGCAATCGAATGGGAAACCCTCGCCGACGATGCATCGTGGGGTAGCGTGCAACTCCATTCCGTCGTGACCCTTCCCACGTTGGAGCCAGATTCCGACAAACCGGAATAGCGGATGGAAACGATGGAACAGAGCAAATCCACTGTTTGCAGCGTTCCACCGTTATGATTTAAAAGCGTTGGCCCTATTAATCGGGCTCCGTGGCGTCCGGGATGCCGGACTCTTTCTTACCCCCCTTAGGGCATGACTTCCAGTCCCGCCACTTTGGCAAGGTCGCGTTGCCGATCGTCGAAAGAAAGGAACCGCTTTGCACCTGCGAGCATCGCCGCCGCAACATGAAGCGTGTCTACCGTTCTGCTTCCGATGCGCTCGGCGTAATCCGCGCTCAGTCGTTCGGCTGTGCGAAGCGCATCCGTCCACGGCATCGCATGGTGCACAAGCAGACCGTCGGCAAGATCCGCCTTGATCTGCCGGAAGGCAGCCTCCCGCCGGACCGGATCAAGTTCCCCTCGCCGAACGCGAAGGCGAATTCCATTTCTGATCTCCAACCGATGTAGCGGGTTGAAGGGCATGGCTTCCGGGTGCCGCAGCATGAGGCTTTTTGCCTCGGATGTATTTCCGTCTTCGATGGTGAGAGACACAAGAAAAGAAGAATCCGCATAAGCGGGCATCGTCATAGTTCGCCCCGCATTTCATCGTAAAAAGCCTCGGTTTCCTCGGAGGTCAAATTATGGTTCGCCACAATGGGCGCACGGTGTTTGAATCTCGCCGCCCAATCTGGCTTGCCGAGCTTTTCGGGTCGGGCTGGAGCCAAGGTCGCAAAGACGATGCCGTTGCGTGTGATGATCACCCGTTCTCCATCCTCAATCCACTTCGCCACGTGCGCAAAGTGATTTCGCAAGTCTCGCACGCTTGCCTGCCGGG
>CAZZCL010000083.1:0-12808 GCA_964652295.1 uncultured Chthoniobacterales bacterium | reverse complement strand
TTCCTCAACACCGGCTGGACACGCGGTCTGGACCTCGATGCGACTCTCGAGGGCATCCGTGAGTTTCTGGCCACCAACGGTGTCTTTCGTTCGGCGACAGAAATCTGCAGAGTCCCTCTCGTGCCCAACGGAACCACCCTCACGGACTACGATTCTTTCTGGAGCAATGCGGGCCGCCGCCACACCCCCGACAATCTTCGCGAGCAACCGTATGCCCACGCCTACGCCCGCCTCACCACCCGCTCGAACACCTACATGATTCACTACCATGTGCAGGTGCTGAAAAAAGTGCCAGGAACACCGGATGCCCAATGGATTGATGGGCGCGATCAAGTGTTGGCCAAATACCGCGGCAAAGCGCTTATCGAGCGTTCTCTCGATCCCAATGCCACGTATCCCGACTACGCCATGGAAGCGGATCCTGAGCTGATGTCCCGCTTTTACACCTGGCGCACACTGTCAAATACCCGCTTCAGCCCGTGATTCAAGAGTTTTAACCACGGATGATAAGGATGGAGCGCATCTCTGAAAGTTGCAGAATGGGCCGGCAACTCGGGGATGGAAGTTTGGAGTTCCGCCTTTAGGCGGTGCCTTTTTTGCAGCCACGCAATCCTATCGCGCCGCCTAAAGGCGGAACTCCCAACCTTAAAGCCTCAACGTGGTCTTGCAACTTTCGGAGATGCGCCCATACGGATGGGAGCAGGGTCGTCAAAATGGCGACCTCGTAGGGAAATCGCGGGTGACTCCCAAGCTTCATCCCATCCCTGTCAATCCGTGGTTCTCATGGCATTCTGAGGGTTAAAATCACCACAAAAAACCAATAATAGCCATATTTAAAACAACTACTGTACAAAACAACGCGTTGTTTTAGATTTCTTCTTAATGGATCGGTTGATCGAAAAGGACTTGAAGGCATGGCTAAACGGTGAAGTGCGGAAGCCACTCGTGTTGCGAGGGGCGAGGCAGGTTGGCAAGACATGGTTGGTGCGCGAGCTGGCGAGGACCTCATCACGCGAGCTTTTGGAGATCAATTTTGAGCGAAACCCTGAGCACGTAAAACTGTTTTCATCGAATGCTCCGGAGCTGAGCTATGGCGAGGTGTGTCTGCAGCTCGACAAACAGGTGAATCCACGAGGCGGCCTGCTTTTTTTGGACGAGATCCAAGCCGTGCCGGAGATTCTGGGTAAGCTGCGCTGGTTTGCTGAGGAAATGCCGGAGTTGGCTGTGGTCGCCGCAGGCTCATTGCTCGAGTTTGCGCTGGCGGAAGCGTCGCACACCATGCCCGTCGGGCGGATTCGCTACGGCTTCGTGGAGCCGTTGAGTTTTGAAGAGTATTTGGATGCCCATCAACAAACGGCATTGTTGCAGCGGTGGAGCGATTGGGAGCCCGGGACGGAGGTCTCGGACGTCCTGCACCACAAAACCATGGAGTGGTTTGACCGCTACCAGATGACGGGGGGAATGCCAGCCGTGGTCGATGCGGAAGCCCAAGGGTTGGATGCGGCCGGATGTCGGCAGATTCAGCGCGATTTGATTCAAACCTATCGGGATGATTTTGCCAAATACGCTGGGCGCATGAGCCCTCGTCTTTTAAATGCCACCCTCCTGGCTGTGGTTCAAGAGATGGGCAAGAAATTCGTTTACAGCCACGTTGACCCCGATATCCGGCACACGCAGGCACGCCATGCCTTGGAGCTTTTGGCGATGTCGCGGCTGATCAAGATCATCCCGCACACCCACGCAAACGGGCTGCCACTTGGTGCTCAAACCAACGAACGAAATCGCAAGGTGGCACTACTAGACGTGGGTCTGGCCCATGGGTTGTGGAATACGCCTGCCGCTGGACTGCATCCATCCTATGAACGCCTGAGCCCCCTGATCCGAGGCAACTTGGTCGAGCAAATTTCCGCTCAGCAACTGCGTCTTGCCATGGGAGCTTTTGGCCATGAAGGGCAGATTTTTCATTGGCGCAGGGAAGGGGGGCGCCAGGGTGAAATCGATTTTCTGGTGGAGGTGGGTGGCCACATCCTGCCCATTGAGGTGAAAAGTGGTGCGGCGGGATCCATGAAGAGTCTGCACCAATTCATGCACGATAAAAAGCTCCCACTCGCCATTCGCCTGGACCGCAATCCGCCATCCATTCAAGCCATACAGATGAAAACCACACAGGGCGACCTGGTTCGCTACACACTTCTGAATCTGCCCCACTACCTCACCGGACGGCTCAGCTGGCTCTGTTCAAAATATTTTAACCACGGATGACAGGCATGGGAGCAGGGTCGTCAAAATGGCGATCTCGTATGAAAATCGCGGGTGACTCACCAAGCTTCATCCCATCCGTGTCAATCCGTGTGGTTCCAATTTCATGAACTCAGAAAAACTCCCCTATGGTCACGTCGCCCTAGATGACCCCAACCATTCAGATTCCGGCCAGTGTCCCTGCGCTCATGAATGTCTGAATGCGGGATCCGCGCATCACGCTTTGCGGCGATGGATTCTATTACCTGACCGGGACCACTCGGATTCCCGGTAGCAGCTACCCGACGGCGATGCTCCTCAACGATGGCGTGCGGATGTGGCGTTCCCACGACTTGCGTCATTGGGACGATCCCGGCCTCGTCTGGTCGCTGGATCGCGAGGGCACATGGAACCGCTTTATTTATCGTTGCGACGAAGAAAAGGTGGCCATCATCGACCCCAAAGACTTGCGCAGCGACGAATTGCCACCGGGTGCGGTGACCCGCCGCTCGGTCTGGGCACCTGAGGTCAACTGGCTCCCGCAGCGTGGCGTCCACATTGTTTCTGCGTCGATGAGCTACAATATGGGGGTGCTGCCAAAATTCTGGCCGACTCGCATTTTTGGCACCTCATTTTTATTGCGAATCAACGACAGCTCTCCCGCCGGTCCTTACACCATGACTACCGGCGGACCACTCGCTGCACGCCCAGGCTTGGAAGTCGCTGACCCAGGACCTCGTCATTACCAGCCCCGATCGCATTTTTGGGCCGTATGGGGGACGCTACACCGCGCTGCTCTGCGGTGGCCACGGGCACATTACGCAGGACCGAGAGGGACGCTGGTGGGCACCGTGCTTTGGCTTGGGGAATGGAGACGCAGGCCCCATTCCTAATCGCATTGCCGATCCCGCCCTGCTGCGTCCGCTCCTCGTGCCCATGCAGTGGGTCGGCGATAGGCTGCTGGCTGACCATGCCCATTGCCCGGCGATTTAGTGAGGCGGAATGAAGGCGGAACTGCGAACCCAAAACCATGGGAAAACCCACTGTCCAGCCTACCGCTTTTCTGGTGTTCGCCGTTGGATGAACTCGGGAGGCGACGAATGTTGATGTGCGTAAACAATATTGTTAGCATTCCTTCATGATTAGTGCCGACTGCGCGGCGTCCGAACAAACCTCCGCCTCGCCCATGGAGGTGCCCTTTTCCGGTGGGCACGAAGCCCCGCAAATTGGCTTCGGAGTTTACGAATTGCGGGAGGGCGGAGAGTGCGAGGCGGTCGTAGAGGAGGCCATCAAGGCGGGTTATCGTCACTTCGATACCGCACAACACTATTACAATGAACACTCCGTGGCCGTCGCGATACGGCGCAGTGGCCTTCCGCGCGAGTCATTTTTTGTAACCACCAAGACTCCGTGGAAGATTACGCGCGCAAGCATTCATGCCGAGGTTGAGGCCACGCTTCAACGCACCGATTGGGGATACATTGATCTCTACCTCATCCACTGGCCCACTGGCGATGCCGTCGAGGCATGGAAAGCAATGGAGGAGTTGCAGTCTGCTGGCAAGGTGCGCTCCATTGGTGTCAGCAACTTCACGATTCGCCGCTTTCAAGAAGTGCTCTTTCCGGCGGGACTTTCAATGCCAGTGGTCAATCAAGTGGAAGTTCATCCGTATTTTCAGCAGGCCGATCTGGTGGCATTCTGTCGGGAGCACGGCATCCGCATCATGGCCTACTCTCCCTTGGCGCGGAGTGAAATCGGTCACCCCCTGGAGCTTCTGCGCATCGCCAAAGAGGTCAACCGCACTCCCGCCCAAGTCATGCTTCGGTGGGGGATCGAGAATGGTTTCATCGTCCTTCCGAAGTCGCGCAATTCCCGGCGTATGCGCGAAAACCTTGACCTCGCCGATTTCTCCCTCACATCCGAACACATGACGGCAATCGAGAAGCTGGACCGAAACCAAAACGTTCTGACGTTCCGCCCGGCGGGATTTTTTTAATTCTGCTTACGCCTCCAGAAAGGGGTTGACCACGCGGATGTTCCCGAAAACCTGCCCGTGATTGAGATCTTCGGTAAAAAGATTTTGGCAACCGGAAGACTCGGCAGATGCCAGTATGGCGGCATCCCAGAACGAGAGCGGGTAGAGAGTGCTCAATTCGACGGCGCGGCGAACCATGGGCGGGTCGGGATTCACGATGGTCAACACTTCCAAAAGCGCGAGCTGTCGGATCACAATCGCCGCACTTTGTCCCAGTTTGTTGAGGGCTGTGTTGGCAAATTCCTGCAACACTTGAATCGAAACTACCCCAGTCCGGTTCTGACCCTCCGTCTGAATCAGGTTGAGGGCTCGACTTTGCCTGGTCGGATCACGCCGGTCATTTGCATAGACGATCACATTGGTGTCGATAAAGTTCATCGACGGTGTGCCTCTTCCCGATCAAACCGGTAATTCTCAGGAGACTTCCCGCCGTGGTTCACAGCATTATGTCGAAAGGCTTCAAGCGCAGATTCAACGTCTTCGCTTCGAGACACCGATTCCATGTAGCGGCGCAGCAGCTCGTTGAGCGAAAGACCCCGACGACGCGCGAATTCACGGGTCTGCTGAATCGTTTTCTTATCGGAAGCAAGTGTGATATTCACATCAACACATAGTCCACATAATCATTCCTGTGTCAAGAATGACCTTTTCCCTCCATCCATCGTAATTCGCGCAGTCCTCGGTTTCTACTCTGGTATTGAGATTCAAAAGACATGAACTGAAATTTTTAGATCCAACGAGGTGCTTTCGCCGGGTGCCAGGGTGACCTTTTGTTCGATTCCCCGCAGCGGTTCCAAGGCGAGCTGCGTGCGCCATTCGGGTTCGCCGGTCGTGCGGCCATTTTCCGAGCGAACGGGTCCTGAATTCCAAAGGACGAGTTGTGAGGCCGCGCCGGAGCGGAGTTCAATCTGACGCTGAAGCACGGGATCTTCCACGGTGAGGATTTCCGGGAAAGGGCGGAATATGCGAGAGGCCGGCCCACTGGCCGTCACGGCCTGTGAGATCGGGGTGGTCACCTGGTCGCCCGCCAGTTGGTCGATCACGCTCGTCCCTTCCAATCCCTGTAGCCGGACGCGATTGACATCGCCCACCCGAAAGTAGGCATGGAAACAGCTTTCCAACGTAACCTCCGAATCCCCGGTATTTTTTGTGATGAGCTCTAGATGTAAGGAATGAGAAAGTGAGATCACCAACCGCGCATCCAGTGGAAAAACGGTCCCGTCTCTCGCCAATATCGGTCCCTTGAGTTCCAGAGTCGCGCGCGTCACCCCACTCTCAGAGACCGCGTTTTTTACAACCTTCCACTTGGAGAGTCGAGCGGGACCATGAAACGGACCCAGAAATGATGGGCCTTGACCTGACATGAACCATGGCCAGCAAAGCGGGATGCCGCCCCAACAGTCCTTGCCAGGGCTCACTTGATGGGAACCTGTCCACAAAACCTCACCAAGATTCCTTCCGGGATTGAAGGACATGACTTGGGCACCCCATAATGAAACGCTCGCCGTCGATTGTCCCGCTTGCAGCTCCAGCATTTCTTCGCCCGGAGCGGTGCCGAATGCCCGGATGTCGAAATTTGCATCTTCGGCGGGATAATTCGCCCTGAGTTTCGTGGCTAAGGTCACGGGGAAGCCTTTCACAGATGTTTACATGCTTCAACGGTTTTCCACCCTCAAACAATGGGGGATACGGATTGGAAGCAAGTGCATGAAGCCGCGGTCACAGTCTTCCGGGTTCGGAGTGACGCTTTTCGGCTTTTTCGGGATGATCTCCTGCGATCGGGAATCCGGGCACCGCCTGAAGTCGGATCTTGAACGGGAAACCCTCGCGGATTTCCTGTTGCACCACGCTTTGTTTACCGTGTAAATAGACAATCTAATGAGAAGCAAACGTGCGACCCAGGATGATGTGGCCCAACTCGCCGGGGTCACTCGGGCCACCGTGAGCTACGTGCTCACTGGGCGAGCGGAGGAACTCAAGATCACCCCGGCCGTAATCGAGAGGGTCAAAGAGGCGGCGCGCAAATTGCGGTATGTGCCCAATCTCGCCGCGCGATCTTTGGCGGCGGGCCGGTCGCGGCAAATCGGGCTGCTGCTTCCGATTCCCGAGTTTGTGCGCAACCAGTATTGGGGACCGATTGCGTCCGGCGTGGAACGTGCCGCGATGCAGGCCGGCTATGATGTGCTTCTGCTAGCCTCCCATACGGATCTCTACCAGACAGCGGAAAACTATCTGATGCAAAATCGCGTGGACGTCATCATTGCTCTCGGCGAACATATGTCCTCGCTTTTGTCGCGACTCCCCGTGCCGCCGGTGGTCATCGGTCATGCGTCGGACCCGAATCGAGTCCCTCTCGTTTACTCTATCGTCGATCAGGCTTTCAAGGAACTGGTTGATCACCTTGAAGCGAAGGGCATTTCAAAGATTACCTGGCTTGGACCAAATACTTCCAGTCATCCTTCCTCCCAAGATCGCCTGTTTGCTCTGCAGAAAGAATGCATCACCCGCCATCTGAAACTGGCTGTGGTCGAAATGCGCCCCTCTTCCGACGTCTTTCGACTTCGGGAGTCGGACGCGATTGATCACTGGTATCATCTCATTCAGAAGTCTCCTGAATCACTCTCGGATACAGAAGCGGTGGTGTGTTGGAACGATACCATTGCGCTAGGTCTCTACCGCTGGATGGGGGAAAACCACCTCGTGCCCGGGCGGGATGTGGCCGTTTGCGGGTTTGACGATTTTTACGCGGAGGCTGCGCTGCCCTCGTTGAGCACCATTAGTTTTGAAAGCAAAAAACTGGGCGGGCAAGCTGTCAACCTGGCGCTGGAGCTTTTGGCGAAAGATTCCCAGCGTGAGGCGTTTTCTCAAGTCGCCGTCCCGGCAAAATTTATCGCCCGTCGCAGCACGGAACGCTCGGCCTGATTGGTATCCCAAAGCATCACCCCGCTTGGAGTGACGCCTTTGGGCGTTTCCCGTGGCCTGATGCGAAGTTGGAGGAAAGGCAGCGTCTGCACCGCCTGAAGGCGGAACTCCGAGCTTGCGGCCCAGGTATTTTCGCGTGTAAGTCGACATCGCATGCTCTAAAGTTCCCAAGCACTCCCCGCTACTTCCAGTCATGAACCATTTCGCTCTGGCCTTTACGATCTTTTATTTTTTCCAAGCGTGGTCGTTAAATGCCGAGACACACATTCGTCCAGAGAGCGCGTCCACCCATGAAATTTCACCCCGAATCTTTGGCCAATTTCTGGAGCGGTTTCATGCGAAGCCATCCGACGGAGAGCTTGGCGTAGAAAGCGCTGCTGCGGCGGCGCAGCTCGAACAGATCAAAATGCCACGGCATCTGAGCGGACCGTGGCGCAGCCGCAGGGATTCGAACCCCGAACCTTCTGATCCGTAGTCAGATGCTCTATCCAATTGAGCTACGGCTGCGTTCCCGGGAATGATAAATTAAATCCGTGACAATGCAGAAGTCAAGCTGCTGCCGAGGCGTCGGCAGGGGGCCCGCCCCTAAGAGCGGGCACATGACCGGGTATTTTGTATGCGCTTCATATCTTTATCCGTTGTTTCCACGCACTTCTCTCAGCACGGTCCCTCATCCCCCGAACTTCACGCCTTCGCATGCATTGCAGTCGGGCTCGGGATCATTGGCATCATCCGCCGGCGCCGCCGGGCCTGAACGCCTGTGCAAACCGCCCGCTCAACCCGCGCGTGAGGCATCTTCGCGGGCGGATTTCCTTGCAAGCTCCCGGAAATAGAGTTGAGCCTGACGCGATTCGCCCTCTTCCACCGGGGCGAGCCGACGATATGAACCGTCGCTCTGCAATTCCCGCGCCTTCACGCAATCGTCGAGGTATGCCGGCAGGATCTCTTCGGCAATCCGGGACTTGAGTGGCGGAGATTCAACCGGAGCCACCACCTCAATGCGACGGTAGAGATTGCGCGGCATCCAATCTGCGCTGCCGATGGCAATCCATGGATCGCCACCGTTTTCAAAGTAGAAAATTCGGCTGTGCTCCAGGAATCTACCGACGATGCTGATGACCCGGATGTTCTCGCTGATTCCGGGGACTCCAGGTCTCAGACAGCAGATGCCGCGCACGATCGCCTCGATCCGGACTCTGGCTTGCGAGGCGCGATATAACGCTTCAATCAACCGGCGATCCACGAGCGAGTTGATCTTTAACACGATTCGCGCGGGACGCCCGGCCTGCGCGTTGCGCGCTTCGTGATCGATCAGTTCGTGAAAGCGTTCCGCCATTTGAAACGGGGCGACGAGTAGCTTTCGAAACCCCTGAAACTCGGATAATCCGGTGAGCTTGTTGAAAATGGCGGCCACTTCCCGCGTGATGCCCGGGTCGGTCGTGAAAAGGCCCAGATCGGTATAAATCCGAGCCGTGCTCGGGTGATAGTTACCGGTTCCGAAATGACTGTAATGCCGGATGCGATCGGCGTCCCGCCGGATGACCAGCAGGAGTTTGCAGTGGGTTTTCAGGCCCACGATGCCGTACACAACATGCACACCGGCTTCCTCCAGCCGCCGCGCCCAGTTGATGTTGTTCGCCTCATCGAAACGGGCCTTGATTTCCATGACCGCAGTAACCTGTTTTCCTGCGCGCGCGGCCGCAATGAGCGCCCGGAGAATCGGCGAATCGCCGCTGGTGCGGTACAACGTCATCTTAACCCCGAGCACGGCAGGATCGGATGCGGCGCGCTCCAGAAAGTCGACCACAACCTGGAACGTCTCGAACGGATGATGCAACAGCAAATCCTGCCTGCGCATGATCTCAAACAGGTCTGCATCGGGAAGAACCGCCCGAGGAGAGATGGGCACAAATGGCCGGTCGCGAAGCTTCGCAAAGCGGTCCGAAAACACAAGCGGGTTGAGGTGGAGAAAAGTCAGCGGGCCGGGCAACCGATAGGAATCGTCGAGCCCGAGGCCAAAGCGCTCCAGCAGCATGCGCTCCTGTTCTTCCGGCATGCCGTGCTCAACCTCAAGACGCACGGCATTACCCCGGTTTCGTTTGCGAAGCTCCTCCTCCACAAATCGCAGGAGGTTCTCTGCCTCTTCGTCGTCAAGATACAGATCGCTGTTGCGCGTGATGCGAAACCCGTACGCGCTCTTGACCTGCAGCCCCGGGAACAGGTCGTCGAGACAATCCTTGATGAGACCTTTGAGGAAAAGAAAGCCCGTGGCACCCATCGGGCTGAGTTTCGGCGGCAGTTCCACAAGGCGCGAGAGCACCCGCGGGATTTGAACGACGGCATGAAACATTTCGTCCGGTTCCGACGGGCGGGAGAGTTCCACAATGAGATTGTGGCTCTTGTTCTGCAACTGCGGGAAGGGATGGCTGGGATCGAGGGCAAGTGGCGTGAGAACCGGAAAAACTTCCTGCTCGAAATAGGTGCGCGCCCAATTGCGCTGGGCCGAAGTCAGATCGTGGATCTCGAAGAAACGCAGACCGGCGTCTGCGAGAGCCGGCAGCAGTTCGTCGTTCCACAACGCGTACTGTTCGCGCACCATTTTGCGAACACGGTCCCTGATGGCGACAAACACGTCGGCAGCAGCCAGGCCGTCAGGCGTTTCGGGATCGGTGTCGTTTTCGACCTGCTGTTTGATGCCCGCCACGCGGATCTCGAAAAATTCGTCGAGGTTCGAGCTTGTGATGGAAAGAAACTTGACTCGCTCGAGCAGAGGTTGGGTCGGATCGCGCGCCTCTTCAAGAACGCGATGGTTGAACTCGAGCCAGCTCAATTCGCGATTTATATACAGTGCCGGATCGTCGAATCCGGATGCAGAATTCGGAGAAACACTTTTGTTCATGCCTTAAAAATCGGTGCCATGGGTGCGGTTGCGGCTCTGGAGTTTGTCTGAGTTGTTGTCCCAGTTCAATGCACGGCGCGTCCCCGCCATTTGTTCAAGCCAAACGCGGACCAGCGTTCTGAGCCAGGGAATTTCCCGGTTTGGCAGGGCATAAACCGGCCAGAAACAGCGCACTGAATACAATTTGCCGATTGAACAACGGCAACGGATTGGGCACCATACGATGTAAAAGCGGTTTCTGCTGAGCGAAGTCGCCCGATTTTTCCACACGCGTCCATGCAAGCTTCACTGTCCGTTTCGGGCAACGTGCCCAAGCCTTTCGACCTGCAGATCTCGCATACCCTTTCCATAGGGCGCGCCAAAGAGAATCTCTTGAGCCTTCCCGCCAATGATCGCCTGTCGCGGTATCACGCTCTGTTGCGGTGTCATAACGCAGGAGTCTATCAGGTTGTGGATCTGGGGAGTAAGAACGGCACTTATGTGGATGGCAAACGCGCATTTTTGCCCACGCCATTGAAGGACGGCTCAAAGATCGAGACTGGCGATGTCACGATGGTGTTTCGTCTTAATGGCGACGGGTCCCTTCCCGGTTCCTCGGAACCTGCTGATGTCTGTCTCCTCGTTCTGGAATGGGATAACGCTGGCCTGTATAAAGCCTCGATCGAACCGCACGCTTACTCCCAGCTTCTGGGCCGGTTTTTTCGTAATGCCGTTCATCATGGAATCGAGCGCGGCGGCTGGATCGACAAATTCCGCGAACGTAGTCTCCTGCTGTATTGGGAAGAGAAAGAACGGAAGCCGTCATGCACGCATCTTGCAATGGAGTCGGCATTGGAAATTCTGAAAAGCATCTCCGAGATGGATGGTGAAGCGGGTCTGCCTGCCCCGCGCGCCGGAGCCACGCTGCATTACGGGAAAGTGCTTTTCCCCGCTGACCTTTACGAGCTGGGCGAGCCAGTTGGGGGCGAAACGGTGGACGCCGCCTTCGAACTTTCTGCGTTGCGCATGAAAGGTCCGCACGAAATCCTTGCCACTGAAGCGTGCCTGGCCAGCCTTCCTGAACAATACCTCCTGCGTCTTCAGGAACACGGCACGATGCGCCCAACAAAAACCTCGCCGTCTCTCCGCGTTTTCGTTGGACACTGACCCCTTGGCGCAGGGTGCCCCTGCGGTTACCGTGCGCAGCATGGATCGCTCCAAGTCTGCCGCCCTGTTCGAACGCGCTCTCGCCCATATTCCCGGAGGCGTAAATTCTCCTGTACGCGCATTCCGCGGCGTTGGGGGACGACCTTTCTTCGCTGTGCGCGCGGAAGGCTGCCGCATTTTCGATGCCGACAACCGTGACTACATCGATTTCGTCGGCACATGGGGCCCGGCCATCCTCGGCCATGCAGCCACGCCGGTGGTCGAAGCGGTCCGCGCCGCCGCTGGCAACGGACTCAGCTTCGGCATTCCCAACCCTTTGGAAGTCGAAATGGCCGAAACCGTCTGCCGGTTGGTTCCATCGATCGGGAAAGTGCGAATGGTAAACAGTGGCACCGAAGCCACGATGAGTTGCATCCGGCTGGCGCGCGGGTTCACCGGCCGCGATTACATCGTTAAGTTCAATGGCTGTTATCATGGCCATGTCGACTCGCTTCTGGTCAAAGCGGGTAGCGGCGCCCTGACCAACGGCGCACCGGACAGCGCCGGCGTGCCGGCGGATCTCGCCCGACTTACGTTGACACTCGACTTCAACGATATCGACGCCGTGCGACGCGTGTTCACGCTGCACGGACCGCACATCGCCGCCGCAATTCTCGAACCTGTGCCCGCCAACGCGGGGCTTTACCTACCCGAACCGGGGTTTC
The DNA here is from genome assembly GCA_964652295.1 of uncultured Chthoniobacterales bacterium. Lineage (GTDB taxonomy): Bacteria > Verrucomicrobiota > Verrucomicrobiia > Chthoniobacterales > CALDSX01 > CAZZCL01. Next base: position 864 of record CAZZCL010000083.1, on the reverse strand, counting down.
TCGAGGCGTTGCGCGAAGAATGTTCGAAGCACAGCGCGCTGCTCATCTTCGACGAGGTCATGACAGGATTCCGCCTTGGCCCGTCGGGCGCGCAGGGGGTCTTTAACATCGTCCCCGATCTGACCGCACTGGGCAAAGTGATCGGGGGCGGCCTGCCTGTGGGTGCGTTCGGTGGCCGGGGTGAAATCATGGACTGTCTTTCTCCCGACGGACCAGTTTATCAGGCCGGCACACTCTCCGGCAATCCGCTCGCCATGGCTGCAGGCCTGGCGCAACTTCGCGAACTGGAACGCACCGGAGCGTGGGAACGGCTTGAGACAATCGGCGGGCGATTTGAAGAACGCACCCGGGCCGCCATCCGGCGTTCGGGTGTGCCCGCGGTGTTTCATCGTATCGGTTCGATGTTTTGTCTCTATTTTGCAGCTGGTCCGGTTCGCAACCTTACCGACGCCATGACAAGCGATCGCGACCGTTTCGCCCGGTTCTTTCATGCCTGCCTTGAGCGCGGCGTGTATTTCGCTCCTTCACAGTTCGAGGCGGGATTCCTTTGCACAGCGCACAGTCCGGCCGATTTGGATGCCGCCGCCGTGGTTATGGAAACTGCACTGCAACAACTTTGATTCCGCAACGCTGGCCTTGGTCTCAGGTTTGACTCGCTCGCGCCCGCTCGTCTCGGTCCGCTTCACGGACTCGACCTTCGGTCGATCTAACTCGGGCTGTCCCACAGCTCTCGGTTTAGCCTTCTGTTTCCCCCCATAACCTCTTCCCGGCACAGCCCACGGGACTGTGCTACAGCAGCTCGGCTTCGGATGACATTCTGTAGAACAGGGCCGTGACCTGTTCCTGAATTTCCGCTTCCTGTCC
>CAZZCL010000082.1:0-13262 GCA_964652295.1 uncultured Chthoniobacterales bacterium | reverse complement strand
GGGGACTCAAACCCCATTTACAACATGCCCATGCTGGGCACACACAAGGCGGTGCAGGCAACGGCGCTCCGCGCCTGACCTTTGACGATCACGTTTCAGGTATCGTGTTTGCAATGGCCTATTTCTCCGGCACCCAACCTCATCACCCACACCACCTCGGCGAAAGCAGCCGGATCGTAACGCATGCGCGCACTGCTGCGAACTCAGCGACGGCGCAAGGCGTCCCCCGGCTATGAGCGCGATACGTCACATTCTTCCCATTGCCGCCGGAGCTATGGTTCTGGCGGTTGCTGGAATCTGGTGGCTGGCCTCGCGGCGGGCCCAGCCGGATATCCTCCGCCTCGCAGCAGGCTCGACACGCAGCGAGAGCTACCAGCTCGCAAAAGCCATCCGCGACGTGGCGACGACCGCATCTCCGGATCTGCTCATTGAAGTTGTAGCCACAGCAGGCTCCGCTGAGAACATGCACGCGCTTGAGCAGGGAGAGGTGGAAGCCATCCTTGCACAAGCCGACACAAAGCCCTGCCTCCCGGCACGCCTTGTGGCACGCATGTTTCCGGAAGATTTCCAACTGATCGTACAGGAGGATGCCGGGATTTCGCGTTTTGCCGACCTCAAAGGTCGCCGGGTTGGCCTCGCCAGCGAAGGCAGCGGTCAACACGCATCGTTCTGGTTTGTCGCAAATCATTACGGAATTCACAAAAACGAGGTGAAGGAAGTCACCGGTCCCGACCCGGAGACCGATGAAATGTTCATGCGCGGCGAGGTGGACGCGGTATTCCGCGTGCGGCCGCCGCAAAACCCGGCCATCCAACGACTCGTGGGCGAGGGTCCCGGACAGCTTCTTCCCATCGAACAAACGCGAGCGCTCGGGTTGAAGCACGCAACCCTCGAACCGTCGACGATTCCCATGGGCGCCTATCAGGGCGCTCCGCCTATTCCTCCCACCGACCTGCCCACAGTCTCCGCGCCGCGTTTGTTGTTTGCTTCCGAAAACACGCCCGCCGACCTCGTCCGTCGTCTCACGGCGCTTCTTTACGAAAACCGATTTCAACTGGTCGAACGCATGCCGCTCGCCAGCTTCATCTCCCCGCTCAGCGAGAACCAACCAGCACTTGTTCCTGTACATCGCGGAGCAAGAGCGTTTTACGACCGGGAGAAACCGAATTTCCTCCAGGAAAACGCCGATTTTGTTGCCCTGATCTTAACAATTCTCCTGCTGCTGGCGTCGTGGGCATGGGGGTTGAAGCGCTTCCTCGACCACAGCCGCAAGGATCGTGCTGACCGCCACAATCTCCTTCTTGCGGATCTTATGCGGCAGGCCTCCGAAGCGTCTGACACCGATACGCTTGAGACAATCCGGCGTCGCCTGATCGAGACCTTCGATCAGGTTGTGCGCGAACTGGACACCGGCCGCATCGACACGGACTCCCTGCAATCGTTCGGCATGGTGTGGAACGCCGCTGCACACACAGCGCGCGACCGGGACGCCGCGCTGCGATTGCGGAATTGAACCAACGGCAGCAGTCGCTCCGACGAACAGCGCACGCATCACACCCGACACGCTGTCGGACGCGAGCCGCGGTGTCAGCCCTTCGCCGCGCAAATCTCGGCGAGGAGATCTTCCTCGGGAATTGTGCGTTCCTCACGCGTCACAAGCCTCTTGATTTTCACGCGGGGCCATTCGTTCCCGTACACCACGGCAAACTGTGCCCCGGCCTGTTCTGCAGCCTGAAACTGCTTCCCAACTCGCGCGTTATCGAAACCCATATCGGTGCGTACCCCGGCGCGGCGCAGCATCGTCGTCGCACTCAACGCGCGCGTTCGCATGTCCTCGCTCGCCACGACCACATACACATCCACCGCACGCCGCCGCGCCGCGGCACTCCCGATGTTGGCCCACACATCCGGCAGGGATTGCAGCAACTCGAAGACCACCACGTCGCCAAGCCCAAATCCCGCTGCCGGCAAATCGACCGCTCCATCGCTCATCCGCTTCAGCAAATCGTCATAACGTCCGCCCCCCGCGATCGCGCGCAGTGCGCCACGACGATCGAACGCCTCGAAAACCAGCCCGGTGTAATAGGCAAGACCGCGCACAATGCGAAGGTCAAACTCAACAAACTCCATGACGCCGCGTGCAGCCAATTCGCCACGCAACTCCTCGAATAGTCTGCCCGAGGCCCCGTCCGCTGCAAACGCGCGCACATCGGCGGCAGCCACACCCAACGGCGCAAGACGTGCCTCGAACTCGGCCTGTTGCATCCGCTCCATTTTATCGAGCACACCCAGAAATCCGGCCACGCCTTCCTCATCCAAGCCGCGTTCGGCGGCGAATGCCACCCACGGACCACGGTCGCTGATGCGCACCGCGAAATCCTCATGCGTCAAGTCACACGAACGAAGAGTCTCGACGAGCAACGTAACAAGTTCCGCGTCGGCAACCGGTCCGGACGCACCCACGAGATCACAGTTTAATTGTGCAAACTCGCGAAGCCGCCCGCGTTGCGGCCGTTCGAACCGAAAAAAATTCGCAATACTGAACCACTTTATCGGTTTGCGGAAATCGCGCTCCCTCGCGGCAACCATGCGCACGAGGGTGGGCGTCATCTCCGGGCGCAATGCAACCTCCCGCCCCCCCTTGTCTTCGAACGAAAAAAGCTGTCCAACCAGTTCGTCGCCGCTTTTCTTACGATACAGTTCGAGCGGTTCAAGCACAGGCGAATCCATCTCCTGAAATCCGAACACTGAGGCCGTGCGCCGCCACCGATCGAAAATCTCAGCGCGGCGCGCCGCATCTTCCGGATAAAAATCCCGAAACCCGGGAAGAGCCTTGATCATGGTTGCAGCCCGTTAGCCCGCACCGGACGCAAGCGCAACCGCAACGCGCGCGCTGCACCCCACAGGACCCGCTGCCCAGCACAGGCGCTTGACACCGCGGCTTCCGCGCATTGGGGTGGCGTCGTCCCATGCTCCCGCTCCGCGCTCTCATCCGCAAAACCCTGCCGCCGGTGCGCCGCGTTCTTCTCGGCACACCGGTCGGATCACTCGCCGCCCTGTGTGCCGTCTCTCTTGTGCTCGAGGAGAACTATCCGTTTTCCGATTTTCCCATGTACTCCAACCCAAGTCCGGAGCGGGAATTTTTCGTTGTGCGCGACGCCGATGGCGGTCCTATCCCTGTGGCGACTCTCACGGGTATCACAAGTCCGAAGGTTGGAAAAATCTACCGGCGCAAAGCCACCGAAGCCTCTCCGGAAGGCATCCGCGGTTGGCGGGATCTCCCCCTCTCCGAAAGCCAGCGTATAGGTGGCGAACTCCTTTCTTATCTGCGCGAACAGGCGGAGCGACGCAACCGAGGCACGCTGCCGGAGCGCCTGAGACTTGAACTGGTGCGGTTCGGCCATGAAGAGGGCAGGTTTGTGGAACGCAGCAAACTTCTCGCCGAAGAACCATGAAACCGTTTTCCGATTTCCTCCGCCGGCTGTTTCCCCTGCCGCAAGTGGGCACGTTGGAAGCATTCCTTGCCCGCATCCTCCTCGCTGGCCTCGTTTGGTACAGTCTTGAGGACGGCGTCGATTTCAGTTCTCAACCGCATCCAGCGGGTCTTGCCGCATTCTTCGACCTGACCTGGCTCTCCGATCCGGGAATGCAAACCGCATGGCGCGTCGGTGCCGGTGTCGCGCTCGCATTCTACGCCGCTGGCATAGCGCTGCCCATTGCGCTGCCGACAGTCACTCTCGCGCACATCCTGCCGTTCACCCTCATGAACTCGCAGGGGTTCACGCATCACGGGCATCAGGTCATCAGCCTCCTGCTACTCTGGCAGACACTCACCGTCTGGGTGCACGCCGTGCGCTTTGGAAGCTGGTGGCTTCCCCCGCCTGCCTTGCTACGGGCATGGACGCTTGTCCAAAGCCAGGTGATTCTCACCGGCGTCTACCTGGTCTCCGTCCTCAGCAAGCTCGATGCGTCAAACGGCAAATGGATCATGAACAGCGCTTATATCCCCATGGATATGGTGAAGACGCAGCGTCAGAACTATCTCAATAAGCTGGATCCCCAGTTCGCGGGGGATCCTCCAATGGCTGCGTGGCTGCTGGACAATCCGTGGATTGCGCGGGCCATGTTCGGAGGCGGATTCCTGCTTGAGGCGTTCGCATGGCTGGCAATCGGAACCCGTTGGCCGGCGTTGGCCGTCGGGCTTGCCATCATTGGCATGCACCGTTCCATTCATCATCTCATGGGGTTGAGCTTCGATCAGAACGAGAAGCTCTGCTGGATTTATCTGGTCAATCTGCCATGGATCGCGTCGCTCGCGCTGATCGCGGCATGGCGCGCTGTGCGTCACGGACGTCCCACATGAACGAAAGACCACTCCCCCGCCTGACTCCCACTCGGGAAGGTGGCACGCGGGAGCAGTTTCACCATTGGATGACCGCGCCGGCCCAGGTCAACCCACCACCGAACACCACCAGGAGGATATGATCTCCACGGGTGAATCGGCCCGCCCGGTGAGCTTCATCAAGCGCAATCGCAACGGCAGCGGCGGAGGTGTTCCCATAACGGTCAAGATTGATGAAAAACCGATCCATGCCGATCTCAAGTCGCTCGGCAAGGGCATCGATAATGCGATAATTGGCCTGGTGCGGAATGACACAGGCAATGTCAGCTGTGGTCAGTCCCGCCTGTTGGACAGCGTGCTCAGCCGCAGTTTGCATGGCGGCAACCGCCTGTTTGTACACTTCCTTACCCGCCATTTTAATGGTGTTGAGGCGTTCGCCGTAATTCTCGGGTGTAATCGGGCAACGCGATCCTCCGCCGGGGAGGGACAGAATCTCGGTGAACCGTCCGTCGCTGCCCATGACCGACTCGATGCGGCCAGGACGTTCGGGAGAATGGCCAACGACGACGGCACCCGCGCCGTCTCCAAAAAGCACGCAGGTATTGCGATCAGTCCAATCGATGATTGTGCTGAGCTTTTCGGCACCGATCACGAGCACCGTGTTGTGTCGACCGCTCTCGATGTAGCGCCACGCGGTGTCTACTGCGAAAAGAAAGCCCGAGCAGGCAGCGGACAGATCCATGCAGGCGGCGTTCCAAGCGCCGATGTGTTTCTGCACGAAACAGGCAGTGCAGGGAAACATCATGTCGGGTGTGACGGTTGCCACCAGGATCATGTCGATCGCCAGCGGATCGAGTCCTGCATTTTCAATGGCGCGCAATGCCGCTGCGGACGCCATATCGCTGGTCTGCTCGTTTTCGGTGGCAAGCCGCCGCTCGCGAATCCCGGTGCGGGTCAGGATCCATTCGTCCGTAGTTTCCACAATCCGTTCGAGATCTGCATTGGATAGAATACGCTCGGGGACGTAGCTGCCCGTACCGAGGACGGAGACGGGCCGGAGAGTGCGATCAACGCCGTTTGATATGCTCATGATAACGTTGCAGCCCTTCCAGAATGTGCGGATTCACTCCGTGTGCAACTGCGTCCAGGCCTGCGCGCAGGGCGTTTCGCACCGCCAACGGGGAACTGCTCCCATGGGCGATGATACAGACGCCGTTCACGCCAAGCAAAGGCGAACCGCCGACGGCGTCCGCACTGGTCTTTTCTTTGATTTTGGTGAAGGCCCCCTTCAAAAGCAAGGCCCCTCCAATAAGAATCGGGCTTCGCTTAATCTCGTGCTTTAACCAGGCGAAAATGGCGTGTGCGGTAGCCTCGCAGGTTTTTAAAACGACGTTTCCGGTGAAACCGTCGCAAACAACAACTTCGACCGGGTTCTCAAAAAGATCATGGCCCTCAATATTGCCGCGGAAATTGAGCCCGCTTTCGCGCAGCAGTTCGAACGCCTGTTTGGTAATGGTGTTGCCTTTGGTATCTTCAGTACCAATGGACATAAGTCCTGTGACGGGATTGTCGTAGCGCAGGACGTGGCGGGAGTACACCTCGCCCATGATGGCGTTCTGCAAGAGATTCCGGGCCTCGGGATTGGTATTGGCGCCGGCATCGATCAGAACGAAGCGATTGGTTTCCGTGGGCATCACACTGGCAATCGCAGGCCGGTCGATGCCATGAAGCATGCGCAGCTTAACGGTCGCGGCGGCCACTGCGGCTCCGGTATGTCCACCGCTCACAACAGCCTCGGCATCACCGTGTTTGACGAGGTCAACCGCGCGGCTGATCGAGGAATCCTTCTTTCGACGAACCGATTCGACCGCTCCGTCGCTCATCTCAACGACCTGCGTGGCGTGAACAATCTCGATGCGCGCATCCGAGGCTTTCAACCGCGTTAACTCGTTCTCAATGCGCGGTGCATCGCCAACAAGATAAAGTTTTTCAAGATCTGCATAAGCGCGGAGGGCCATGACGGCACCCTCGACGATGTTGTGCGGGGCGAAATCCCCGCCCATGGCATCAAGCGCGATTTTCATCGTTGGAACACCCCGGCGAAGAGCCCGAAATCAACTCGGCAAATTCCACAAGCCGGACTCGCACGGCCGGATGGAGCCGAAGCAGAAATCTTTCTGTTGATGGGCGAGCAGACAAACTCCTGAACCAGAGTGCGGGTTCAAGCCGGCAACTCGACGGTGAGAACCTGCCGACCCTTGTAATAGCCGCAGGAGGGACACGCGACATGTGGCAGAACGCGGCTTCCGCACTGCGCACAGGATTGCAGCTTGGGCGCATGCCACCGGTTGGCAGCCTTGCGTTTGCGGGCACGGGACTTTGAGACTTTGCGTTTTGGAACTGGCATGAGGAAACCTCGATTTGATGCAACGGATACTGATTAATTCTGCGGACCGCACACTCAGGGCCGCGCCGGAGGCGCATAACCATGAGCGGACAATCCGCGCACCGGATCGGTGCTGTTGTGATGCTCAGGGCGGGCCATCATCGGACTGATTGCCTTCAAGCTCCTCCACACCGGATGAATCCGCGCCGGAGGAACTTAAACCGGACAAACCCAGACGAGACAACCCCGCCCATCGCTGATCCGGATCGGGCTGCGCGCTCGGCTCGTTTCCGGCAAGATGCTGCGGGATCTTAACCCCTGAGCACTGCCGATCTCCATCCTCCGCACAGTCCGGATATACCGGAAGATTCAAGACAATCTCCTCTCGAATACTCGGTGTCAAGTCCACAACACTGCCAGCAGCTTCGCACTCGTAAGCGTATCCCTCAGAGCGAATCACGATGTCGAACGGTTGCAGGCAGCGCACGCACACAGCCCGGACGGGTAATGCAAGGCTTCCTGCAGCCCAGATCCGCGCTTCGCCGGCGCCACGTCGCCCAATTTGCAGACTGTACGAGAGCGGGCCGACCTGCTGCCAATCCGCTTCCTCCAGCATAAGATAATCGCCGGCCACCTCACCGCACAGCGAGGTGCCGTCCTCGGTGAATTGCGTGTATTGCAGGTTCATATAAATATCGTTGCGGAGACATCCGAGGCTGCAAAACAAAACAGCCTCCCGAACCGAATGTCCGGGAGGCTGCAAAAGAATGCAACGACACGAAGTCGTTGTTTGCGGAGGACCCCTCAGCTCTGAGGAGGCAAAACCACGGTGTCGATCACGTGGATCACGCCATTGCTGGCGGCTACGTCAGTCGTAACCACAGTGGCGTCATTCACTTTCACACTGCCGCCATCCACGGAGATCGTGAGATCGGAACCCTGCACAGTCGTGACAGCGCCGGGCTTAACGTCGGAAGCCATGACTTTGCCGGGGACAACATGATACGTGAGGATGGACGTCAGCTTCTCCTTGTTTTCCGGTTTCAGAAGGTCTTCGACCGTACCGGCCGGAAGCTTGGCGAAAGCGTCGTCCGTCGGGGCAAATACGGTGAACGGACCGTCGCCTTTCAGGGTTTCGACAAGGCCAGCTGCCTGAAGGGCTGTGGCAAGTGTGCCGAAGCTGCCGGCAGCTACGGCCGTATCGACGATATCTTTTTCCGCTTCAGCGGCGGTAAGAGGGCTTTGCATGGCCAGAACAGCGGCAGCTGTGAGGGTGAGGAATGGGAATTTCATGTGTTTTACGAGGTGTTGTGAGTTGTTGATTTCAGTTCGAGCAGGCCGTTGCAGGACCAGCTCGGCACGCGTACAGGGTGCGCTAAACCTTTCGTTCCCCGGCGCAAGGATGGATGCCTCAATCGGGCGGCATACGCACAATGTGTCCATGGAAGCCACAGTTGGACTCCGGCACGCGACAGCGCCTGCCCCCTGTTGCGCAGCGCTTTGCCATGGCACACCTGCGCACGGATACCCCCGTCAGGACAACCGGCTTGCGGTCAGCGCGATTTCTTGCAGAAGGGTAATCGATGACTTTTCCCGAACGCCTGCGTCGCCTTGTCGCCCGCCATGAAGAATTGTCCACCCGTCCCAACCCGGTCGATGTCCGGTGGGACAACGGAATCTTCCGCCGTTACACGCATCCAGTCCTCACGAGCGAACACGCCCCGGTATACTGGCGGTACGATCTCAATCCGACTTCCAATCCGCGTCTGCTCGAGCGCATCGGAGTGAATGCCGTCATGAACTCCGGAGCGATTTATTATAACGACCGCTTTTACATGGTGGCCAGGGTTGAGGGCATCGACCGGAAAAGCTTTTTTGCAATCGCCGAGAGTCCGAACGGTGTGGACAACTTCCGCTTTCACGACCGGCCCCTGCTCCTGCCGGAAACAGACGATCGGGGAACCAACTTGTATGACATGCGGCTCACGGCACATGAAGACGGTTGGATCTACGGCGTGTTCTGCGTCGAGCGCAAAGATCCTGCCGCGCCTCCCGGCGACATGTCGTCCGCCGTGGCCCAATGCGGCATCGCCCGCACAAAGGATCTTCGGACATGGGAACGTCTGCCGGATTTTCAGAGTCCTTCCCCCCAACAACGCAATGTGGTGCTGCACCCGGAATTTGTCGGTGGTAACTACGCGTGGTACACCCGACCGCAGGATTCGTTTGTGGAAACGGGCAGCGGCGGCGGCATCGGTTGGGCGCTTTCCGACGGCATCGACCCTGCCGTGTGCGGCGAGCAACACATTATTGATGCGCGGATCTATCACACGATCAAAGAATTGAAAAACGGCGCCGGTGCGCCACCCATAAAAACGGAGCGTGGATGGATCCATGTCGCACACGGGGTGCGCGCCTGCGCAGCGGGGTTTCGCTACGTGCTCTACTGTTTTGCGACAGACCTGAAAGATCCATCGCGGCTCATCGCATCTCCCCAGGGATATTTCCTTGCTCCATGGGAAGAGGAGCGCGTCGGCGATGTCTCAAATGTGGTTTTTCTTAACGGGCTCGCCCAACGGGGCAACGAGATCTTTCTTTACTACGCATCCTCCGACACACGCATGCACGTGGCTGTGACGGATTTGCCAACGCTCTTGGACTATGTGTTTAACACACCGTCGGATGTCGGCCGGACCAGCGATTGCACGAAACAGCGCATCGATCTTATCGAGCGCAACCTTGCCTACGCCGCCGCAAACAACCTCGATGTGGGACAGGAACGCGCATGGCGACGAGACCTTCCGTAAACGCAGCAGACAGCAAAAAAACGCCCGCAGCCTCCCTTGGAAGCTGCGGGCGTTGAAATGTCTGAATGACGTCCGATACAGTTGATCGGCGTCAGTTGGCAGCCACGGCCGCGTCGTAACCAGCCTTTTTCAGGGCAGCGGTCAGCGTGTCTGCATTCGCCTTGCCGGACTCGAGTTCAACGGCAGCGGTGCCATTGCCGAGATCGACCGAAGCGGTCTTGACACCATCAACCCCGTTCAGGGCTTTCTTTACGCCTTCAACGCAGCTGCCGCATGTCATGCCCTTGACCGTCAGGCTGACTTTCTGCATTTCGCCACCTGCGTTTTCGGTGATTTTTGCGGCTTTATCGTAGTCGCAACCTGCGCCGTCTCCCGCAAAAGCCACGGGAAGGGTGGCGAGGGTGAGGGCGGCGGTGGCACAGGCGAGTTGGAATAATGTGGATTGGTTTTTCATTGTGGTGTGTTGGGTGATGGTTTGAAAGAACAACAACGTTACGACATGAAGAGGCCCATGGGCGTTCGAAAATTCCTTGGTCAACCCGGATTAATCGCTTCCCCGGCCGGTGCAGCGTCTCTGGAGGCGCACATACGCCGTCTGAAACGCTGCCGCTTGTGTCCTGCCATGGCGAGCGCTCCCGTGCCGCCCCACCCAGTACAAAGCCCCGTCCTGCTGCTCGGACAGGCGCCCGGACGCCATGAACCGCGTCTGGGGCGACCTTTCGCCTGGACCGCCGGTCGCACGCTCTTTCGCTGGTTTTATGAATCCTGCGGTCTGGACGAAGCGGGATTCCGCTCTGTTGTTTATATGGCGGCCGTTTGCCGGTGTTTTCCCGGTCGGACCGCTGCGGGCGGCGACCGTGTACCGACGGATGGCGAGGTGGCAAACTGCGCCCGCTGGCTCGACGCCGAGATCGGGCTTCTGCAACCCCGTCTGGTTATTCCCACAGGTCGACTCGCAATCTCCACGCTTCTCGGCCCGGTGCCCCTGGTGGAAACTGTGGGCAGGACCAGCAAGATAACCCGTGCCGGAATCCATTTCGACACGATCCCTCTCCCGCACCCCTCCGGCGCTTCGCCATGGCATCGCATGGAACCCGGCCGCACCCTGCTTACGCAGGCCCTGTGCCAGATCGCACGTCATTCCGCCATGAAAGAGGTTGTGAAATCCGCCGCAGCCCGGTAGGAAACTCCTCGGATGAATGCTCCGATCCGGGTCACCCTGTGGAACGAATTTCTGCACGAAAAAACAAATCCTGTGGTGCGCGAACTTTATCCGCACGGCATGCACACAACCCTCGCAGCGGCGCTGGGTGCCGAAGGCGGGTTCGAGATCCGTACGGGAACCCTTGAGGAACCCGAGCACGGCCTTCCACCGGACATTCTGGACGCGACCGATGTTCTGGTCTGGTGGGGTCACATGGCCCACGACGAAGTCTCAGATACCGTTGTCGAACGCGCAGCAGCCAGGGTCTGGCAGGGGATGGGCCTTGTGGTACTGCACTCGGGACACTTCTCGAAGCTGTTCAAAAAGCTCATGGGCACACCCTGCTCGCTGACATGGCGGGATGTGGGAGAGAAAGAGCGCCTTTGGGTCTGCAACCCCGGCCATCCCATAGCGCACGGAATTGCTCGATACTTCGAACTTGAGCGCGAGGAAATGTATGGCGAACCGTTCGCCATCCCGGAGCCCGATGAATCGGTGTTTATCTCGTGGTTTGCCGGCGGAGACGTCTTCCGCAGTGGCTGCACATGGCGGCGTGGCAACGGAAAAATCTTCTATTTCCGTCCCGGGCACGAAACATTTCCCACTTACCACGATCTCACCGTTCAACGCGTCATCGCAAACGGGATCCGGTGGGTCCGCCCTGAAGGTTCGCTCTGGATTGATTCTGCACCCTGCATCGCTCCCGAGATCGCCGCGGAACCTTCCGTATTCACAGCGCGCCAGTCGGCATGAGCATGGTCCTTGCGGTACCTCCCAATCCGATGCGATTGCGAACGTACTTGGGCGCTGTCGGCACTGGCGTGGCGGCAATGCTACTCGCCGCGACGACCCCGGCGAAGGCGCAGGACGATTATGCACTGTTCACAGACGAGGAAACTCTGGAAGCACTCAACGCGGATCCTGTCCTGAAAAATCTCCAGGGTCAGCGTCCTGTCCAACTGATCTCGGCTCTCATGCCCGGGTTGTACGATGAAGACCGCCTCCTTGAAGCGTCGCAGCGCGCCGCTCTCGATGGCATTCAGCGCAGATTGCGCGACGACGCGGATATCCTCACCTTTATCTGGATCGGGCCTCCAGCCCGGCTTCCTTATGCCACGGCTGACAACGTGCGCCTTGTGCGTGACCGCACCGATGGGCAGGCGGCTGCGGTTCTGCTTTTCACGCCGGATCCTGCGCGGTACGCAATTCTCTGTTCGCAACCTCTGCTTTCCCAATTCGACACGCGCGAGTCTACGGCTGACACGCTTGCCAAAGCTCCTGAGGCTGGAGCGTTTCGTAACGCGCCAGGCGAAACGCTTGTGCAACATATTGCCGGGCTGGCAGAGCGGCTCATGGCCCGGAGCGCGGCAAAAGTTGACCGGAGCGCCCCTCCGGTGCCTGCGATCGCGCGGTCTCTGCCTCCTGCAGCGTTGCCTGCACAACCCCCGCCACAAGAAGGCATCGAACCGAGGGAAATCCTCATTGTAGCCCTGGCGGCAAGCGTTGGCGGATTGTTTGTCGGGCTTCTCCTTTTTGTAATCCAGGCGCGCCGACACAAGGCGCGGGCCCGCGATATGAGCAGCCACTTCGTTGTGGCGGCACAATCCCCATCCCCCGTTCCTGAAACGTCTATGGAAGCGCCCGCACCAGACTACAGTGCGCTTGCGGCATCCATGCCTGCCGCTGATTCATCCATTGAGGAACGACTGCAACTCGCGCAGGTGCGCCTCCTGTCGCTGCGTCAATCCGCAGAGCAACTCCAGCAAACCATGAACGTCACCACTGCGGATCTGTTGTCTCACATCGAGCGAGAGGTTCACGAACTGGAGTTGCTGAGGCAGATACTCCAGCGCCGGAGTTGACCCCAATGGGCTGAAGGTCCGGAACGCCGGTCGGCGGGCCCAACTGCGCATGGGTTGCGCAAGGCTGTTTCAGCGATCCCGGCGTCTTACGGCACAACAAGCCACACTTCCGCCAGCCGGTTCTTGTCGAGATTCTCCGCACTGAAAAGATCCGAACTGCCCATGCCGACGGAATGCATCACGTTTTGCACGCCGCAAAGGTCGCGCAGCGCAGAACGCACATTGTCTGCACGCTCGAGGCTGATGCGCAGATTAACCGCGTCATCACCTTTTTTATCGGCGTAGCCGAGCACGACGATAACGGTTGTGGGATCGCCAAGCAGTTCCGCCTGGTCCGGTTCTTTCAGAAATTCACACAACTGACCCGCCTGTTCCCGGGACGGCAGGGTTTCTCCCGGCGCAAAGGCGATGCGGGCCGTACAGGCCATGTGACGGGCGCGCTCCACCTGCACGTAGAGCTTGTCCTGCTCAGCAGGTGTCAGATCCGGCGTCAGATCGATTCGCTTCAACACTTCTCGCTGCACCATCCGGCCTTCGGATTCTTTTGCAGGTTCGTTGCTCGCCTCTCCCGGCGCGAGGGTGCCCGAGACCAGCGGAGGTTGAGCGGGAGTGGCTTCGGCAGCGGCCGGCGGAGTGGGCGACGAGTCAAGCGGCGAAGGCA
>CAZZCL010000081.1:0-13269 GCA_964652295.1 uncultured Chthoniobacterales bacterium | reverse complement strand
CGGACCATGTCATCGACATGGGGCCGGGTGCGGGGCCGCGCGGTGGGCGGGTGGTGGCACAGGGTGCGCCGAACGAAATCTTGTCCTCGGACGCCTCGCTGACTGCCAGCTTTCTCGCAGGGCGGGACAGCATCCGCGTGCCGCGCCAACGCACGGCGCCAAAGACGCCGTACGGTGCGCACACAGGCTGGCTGATTGTAGAGGGGGCGGCGGAGAACAACCTGAAAAATGTGGACGCCCGCTTTCCGCTCGGGTGTTTAACATGCGTCACGGGGGTGTCGGGCAGCGGAAAATCGACGCTTGTCGACGATATCCTGCGGCGGGCGTTGTTCCGGTATTTTTATAATGCGAAAGATCGTCCGGGGACGCACAGCGGGCTTGCGGGATTGGATCAGATCGACAAGGCAGTGGTGATCGACCAGAGCGCCATCGGGCGCACTCCGCGTTCCAATCCTGCCACGTACACGGGCGCTTTTGGGCCAATCCGGGATTTGTTTGCGCAACTTCCGCTCTCCCGCGTGCGCGGCTACGGACCGGGGCGGTTCAGTTTTAATGTGAAAGGCGGGCGCTGCGAAAGTTGCCAGGGGGACGGCATGTTGAAGATCGAGATGCATTTTCTGGCCGATGTTTATGTGCCGTGCGAGGTGTGCCGCGGTGCGCGGTACAACCGCGAGACTTTGGAAATCACGTATAAAGGGTTGAACATCGCTGACGTCCTTGATTTGACGGTTGACGATGCCTGCGGGTTTTTCCGCACCATCCCGGGTGTATCGGCCAAACTGACGACGTTGGCTGATGTGGGCTTGGGTTATCTGCGGTTGGGTCAGTCCGGGAGCACGCTTTCGGGGGGGGAGGCGCAGCGGGTGAAATTGGCAGCGGAGCTTGCCCGACGCAGCACGGGCCGCACGGTTTATCTACTTGATGAACCTACGACAGGATTGCATTTCGCGGATATCCAGCGGCTGCTGGAGGTCTTGACGAAGTTGCGGAACGCGGGCAACAGCCTGATTGTGATTGAGCACAATCTTGAAGTGATTAAATGCGCGGACTGGATTCTGGATCTTGGGCCGGAAGCGGGGGAGAGCGGGGGACGCATTGTGGCCGAGGGGCCGCCCGAAGAGATTGTAAAAAACGCGGCGAGCCATACCGGACGCTATTTGGCAGGAGCGTTATTGCGGGGACAGCGTGCAGGCGGTGCTGCGGTGTCGGTGGGAGAAAGCAGAGCGGCATGATGGATGGCAGCAAGAGGCGAAGGTTTGTATCCCGGAATTTTGGCTCCGTTGCCGTCTGGCTTGCGCTCGCGTTGGCAGAGGCTGGGTGGGGGGAGACTATTTGTGCCACCGATTCGGAAGCAGCTGCAGGAATGGTTAGCGCGGCCGAACGGATAGAAGGCGCGAGACGAACGCTGGCACGGGGGATTCCCGAAGTTGCGGCTGCCCGATTGCAGGGAGTGAACCTGGAAGACCTGCCGGAAACTTTGCGCACGGAGGCGCAGCTTTTGCTTGCCCAGGCGCTGACCAATTCTGACCGGGCTGCAGAGGCGCTCGAAATTCTTGGCACGCAGGACAGTGCAGAGCCGGCAGCAGCGTTCTGGCGTGGGCGCGCGCTGGCTGCCCTCCACCGCTGGGATGACAGCGCTGCGGCCTACGCCGTTGCGGCGGATGACCCTGGATTTTCCATGCAGGGAGAAGCGGTGCTGGGGCGTGCCGTTGCCTTGCGCAATGCGGGTCGCCTTGAGGAGGCCGTCGGACTTTTGGAACCTGCAACCGGGCATCCGCAGCTTGGCGCTCTTGCGCGTCTGCAGCTCGCCGAATTTCTGATTGAAAAACAGGATTACGGGGGGGCGCAAAGCGTGTTGGAAGGCATGACGCCGGGTGACGCGGCACGTGAAAAGCAGCGCTTGTATCTTCAGGGTCAGATTGCGCTTGCAGCAGGGGATGCCACAGCCGCGCAGGAAGCTTTCCAAACCATTGCGCAAAGCCGTGAGCACACGACGCCGGCATTGTGGGCGGGGGCGCATCTGGGGCGGGCGCGTGCCTTGCGACAATTGGGCGAGCTGAAACAGGCGGAATCGGTATTGGAGTTGTTCATCCGCGAGAACGCAAATTCGCCGGAGCTAGCTGGGGTGTTTGCCGAGTTGGATGCGATCTACGCCGAAGACCGGAGTGCATCGCTGTCGGAGCTAGTACGTTGGTCGCGGGATGTGGAAGGGCCGCGGCGGCTGTTGGCGGAGTTGTATCTTGCGCGGGCAGAGGTGCGGCGTGGGGAACGACGGCGTGCCATAGACCGGATGCAGGCGGCCCGGGATGTGAGCGTGGATGAAAGTGAGCTGCACCGCGATCTGCTGACGGAATTGGGCTGGCAGGAGCTGGCACACGGGCGGCCCGGGCATTCCATCGAGGTCTTTTTGGCTGCGCAACCGCTGGATCCAGATCCCGATTTTCAGGCCTGGACGGAATTCATGCTTGGCCGTGCAGCGTTCGAATTGGCGCGCTATGAAGAAGCGGCGCAACGCTTTGACGCGGCGAGCGGTCGTGCCGGTATGGAGAAGGACGCGTTATACAATGCCGCGCTGACCCGATTGCGGCTGGGGGATTACGGCGGGTTTCTGGAGCGGTACGCTGCATTCAGCAAACGTTATCCGGACGACGTTCTTCGAAGCAATTTGGTGTTGGAACGGGGGCTGCATCTTGCGAGAACGGGCGGGGTGGAAGCGGCTGAAGCGCTGGCCACATTTGCCAGGGATTTTCCGGAACATCCCGCCGCACCGCGTGCGCGGATTGCGTTGGCGGAATTTTTGTTTGCGCGCTCCCCGCCCGATTTTGATGGCGCGTCGCAGGCGTTGAAGGAAGCGCGCGAAAACGGGCTGGCTGAACATGAACGGTTGCGGGCGGACCTGTTGGAGATCTGGATTGACGATGCCGGAGGCTCGGATGTGCGCGCGAGTATAGCGCGCCTGGCAGCACTGGCGCAGGCGGCGGATCTGATCGGAGCCCCGGAGCTGGGCGTGCAGGCACTCCTAAAGCAGGGTGAACTGCTTTTTCGGATCGATGATTTCGGCGGGGCGCGTTCGGTTTTTGAGGCTGTTGCGGCCTCCGATGCCGATGAAGGCACCCGGCGGATGGCGTTGTTTCTGGCGGCGCGTAGTGCGGCGCGTTCGATGGACGCAGTGGCGCTGGACGAAGCGGTGGAATATTACGAGGACGTGGCGCGCCACTCAGGAGATCGGCTGGTGTTCTTTGCGCGGCTTGAACAGGCCGGGGTGAAAACTCTGCAGGAGCGCTATGAGGATGCGCTGATTCTCTACGACGAGTTGCTGAAGCAGGAGGAGGATCCGCAGAGACGGTTTCAGGTGGCGATGGGTAAGGGCTCAACGCTCATGGCAGCAGGTCGGAACGATCCCGGACGTCTCGATGAGGCTGTTGCGGCCTACGAGGCGGCGGCCGGGGTGGAGAAGCTTGGTGCTGCGGAGCGAAATGAGGCGTTATACATGCGCGGACAGGCATTGGAACGGGTAGGACGCGAGGAGGAGGCGTTGGCGGCGTATTATGATGTGATGGATCGCGTGGACGCCGGGGAGTATGGTGACGAGTTCTTCTGGGTGTATCGCGCCGGGTTTGATGCCGGACGTTTGTTGGAGCGGCAGCAGCGTTGGGACTCTGCCATTGCCGTTTACGAACGGTTGGAGGTCATGGACGGGCCGCGTTCGGAGGAGGCGCGCGAGCGCGTGAACCAACTGCGGCTGGAACATTTTCTCTGGGAGAGCTGAGGCACGGCCGGTGCGGTGGCGGGTGCACCTTCAGAAGACCTGCGGAACGCCCTCTTCAAGAACGCAAACTTCTTCACCCACGCCGCGGGCTTCGACTGCTGCGAGAAAACGGCGGAGCGGTTCATCCAAAGGTTCGTAACTCAGCGGAAAAGATCCGTAGTGCATGGGGATGAGGTACTTCGCCCCGAGCTGGTCGAACGCTTCGATGGCCTGTTCAGGATTCATGTGGACTTCGCGTCCGCTTGGGGGGTCGTAATTGCCGATGGGCAACAGGGCGATGTCGATGTCAAATTTCTTCCCAATGTTCCCGAATCCCTCGAACCATGCGCTGTCTCCGCAGTGGTAGATCGTGCGTCCGCCCGTTTCGATGATGTAGCCGCCAAAACCGCGGTGTTGATCGTGCAGAACGCGGGCGCCCCAATGCTGGACGGGCGTAAGCGTCACCCGCACATCGTCATGGCGATAATCATCCCAGTAATGCAATTCCTCGACGTGACGAAAGCCGAGTCGGTGGACAAGATTGCCGACTTCGTACGGCACAACAATGGGCTGTCCTTTTGCGACTGCGCGAAGTGACCGTTTGTCGAGATGATCGAAATGGGCATGCGTAACCAGGACAAGATCGATCCCGGGAAGATCCGTGATACGAAGACCGGGATGACGCAGCCGACGGACGATTTTCAGCCAGTTGGACCAATTGGGATCGATGAGGAGGTTTGTAATTGGGGTCTGAATGAGGAATCCGGCATGGCCGATCCATGTCAGGCACACCTGTCCATGATGAAGTCTGGGGAAGAGGGGCGAACGATGGAATCCGAGGCGCGGCCTGAACAGACTGGGGATAAGGACTTCAAAAAGAAAATTGCGGCGATGCCAGCTGCCGACCGGGCGGAGTCCGACTTTGCGTCCATTATGGGAAGCGGGTTGGGCGCCTGCAGCGCGTTGCGCCCGGCGGATGGGGCTTTTCGGGTTAGGCAGCAGCCAGGCCATCTCAACGGAAGAACGCCCGGGCTTTCTCGAGGAAGCGCTTGTGCAGGGGCATGTTTTTTTCCTCGGCGAGACGGGCGAATTCTTCGAGCTTGGATTTTTGTTCGGAATTCAGGCGTGTGGGAACTTCGACGATGGTGCGCACCAGGAGATCGCCGGTTCCGCGTCCCTGCAATTCGGGCATGCCCTTGCCGCGGAGACGAAAGACGGTTCCGCCTTGGGTGCCGGGCGGGATTTTGACTGTGGCGCGTCCATCGAGTGTGGGCACGGGCAGTTCTCCACCGAGCGCCGCGGTTGTAAACGCGATCGGCACCTCGCAGTAGAGGTCGCTTCCATCGCGTTCGAAGAGTTCATGATCCTTGATATGAATCACGACGTACAGATCCCCGGCAGGTCCGCCGTGCAGGCCTGACTCGCCGTTGCCTGCTGAGCGGAGGCGGGATCCGTTCTCGATTCCTGCCGGGATGCGCAGTTTGACGCGCGAGCGCTTCTCGACGCGTCCCTCGCCACGGCATTCTTGGCAGGGACGTTCGACGATCCGACCTGCACCGCGGCAACGCGGGCAGGTCTGCGAGATCTGGAAGAAGCCGCGCGAGGTCACGACCTGGCCCTGGCCGTTGCAGGTTGAACAGGTGCGTGGAGCGGCCCCGGGGGCTGCCCCGCTGCCGTTGCAGCTGTCGCAGTGTTCCGGTTTGAGGATTTCGATCTCGCGCTCGACACCTTGCATGGCGTCGTGAAGTTCCAGTTCGAGATCGTAGCGGAGATCTGCGCCCCGGGTGCGTCCCGAAGGGTCGCGCCTTGGGTCGGACCCAAAGATCTGTTCAAAAATGCCACCCCCCCCCATGCCCCCGAAGACTTCCCGGAAGACTTCAAACGGATCGTGGAACCCGCCACCTGCGCGCATACCGCCCGCGCCGGAGACCGCATCGTGCCCGAAGCGGTCGTACAGCACACGCTTTTCGGGGTTGGAAAGGACTTCGTAGGCCTCACCGAGTTCCTTGAACCGGTCTTCGGCCTCGGGGTCACCCGGATTCTTGTCGGGATGATACTGGACGGCCATCTTTCGGTAGGCCTTTTTGATGTCCTCGGCAGCGGCATCGCGGCTGAGACCAAGGATTTCGTAGTAGTCGCGTCGTGGGGCCATGCAGAAGATTGGCTTGGAAATCAGGATGCACCTGAGTCTGAGGACTGCCCGGATCCTCGGGAGACGAAGACCGAAGCGGCGCGCAGAAGTCGGTCGCGGAGTTTGTAGCCTTTTCGCAGCTGGCGAATGACGGAGCCCTCGGGGAAGTTGGGACTGTCTTCGTGGCCAAGTGCTTCATGTTGCGAGGGGTCGAAGGGTGTACCCGGGTCGGCTGAAACAGGTTGCGCGCCCTGGGCCGCAAGGAAATCTGAAAGTTGTTTTTCGACCATGCCCATGCCTTGCACGATGGGCGAAGACGGATCCTCGCGGCGCGCTGCGGCAAGGCCGAGTTCGAAATTGTCGAGAACGGGCAGAAGATCTTCGAGCAATTTTAGGTTGGCGTAGCGTACGGCGTCGTCGCGCTCACGGGCGGCGCGCTTGCGATAATTCTCGAAATCCGCCTGGGTGCGCATAGCGAGATCGCGGAACTTTTCGAGGTCAGACTGAATGGCGGAAAAATCCGTTGGATCGGCCTGGGCATCCTGCACGGGTTCGGACGCGGCGTCTTGCGGAGGCGCCGGCGGCGGGTTGTTGGCATTCGGTTCGGTCTTCATAGGACAATGGGCCCGCGGAAAGCGCGGATCGGGGGGACGTGCAATATGCGCGCGACGCTCCGCGTTTCAACACGCACAAACGCGCTCTTGCACGGCGCAGGCTTCTGGGCAAGGGAAGGCGGTTCAGGGGGCTGCCTGCCTTCTTTATACGCTAACGAAACATGACTGTTCGTCGAGTAGTGATCACTGGGATGGGAGTTTTGACACCCATCGGTAACGACCTTGAAACCTTCTGGGCAAATTGCAGGGCGGGCCGGAGCGGCATTGGACCGATATCGCGCTTCGATGCTGCGTCGTACGATGTGCGCATTGCCGGGGAGGTGAAGGACTTCGAGCCGACGGCGTTTTTCAAAAATCCGAAGGATGCAAGACGAAGCGACCGATACTGTCAGATGGCCATGGCGGCATCGAAGATGGCACTTGCAGATGCGGGCATCGTCCCCAACGGCGAGACGCTGGATCGTGAGCGGGCTGGCGTGATGATCGGGAGCGGCATTGGGGGGCTGAAAAGCCTGAGCGATCAGCATACAGTCCTGGTGAACAAAGGGCCGGACCGGGTCTCGCCGTTTATGATTCCGATGATGATCAGCAACATGGCGAGCGGTATCATTTCCATGGAGTTCGGATTCCAGGGACCGAACATGTGCATCGTGACCGCCTGTGCGACGGCCAACAACTGTATCGGGGAAGCGTGGAGAATGATCCGGCATGGCGAAGCGGATGCGTTTTTGGCGGGCGGCGCGGAGGCGGCGGTTGTTGAGCTGGGGGTTGCGGGTTTTGCCTCGATGAAGGCGTTGAGCACCCGCAACGACGAACCTGGGCGCGCGTCCCGGCCATTCGACGCCGACCGGGATGGTTTTGTGCTCGGTGAAGGCGCGGGGGTGGTGTTTCTCGAAGAGTACGAGCATGCAAAAGCGCGCGGGGCACGAATCTACTGCGAGCTGGCTGGGTATGGCGTGACGGCGGACGCGTACCACATGACTGCGCCGCTTCCTGAAGGCGAAGGGGCGGCCCGCGCGATGGAGCTGGCCTTGAAACACGGAGGCATGAGTCCTTCAGACATCGATTACATTAATGCGCACGCAACATCCACGGATGTGGGCGACATGTGTGAAGCGCGAGCCATCAACCGACTCTTTGGCAAGGATGGCGGGGGGGTGTCTGTGAGTTCGACAAAATCGATGACAGGCCATCTTCTCGGCGCAGCGGGAAGTGTGGAACTGGCTGTCTGTGTGCTTGCGATGCGTGACGGCGTGATTCCGCCGACGATCAATCTGGAGCGGCAGGATCCGCGCTGCGAGGTGGATTGCACCCCCAACATCGCACGCGAACGCAAAGTGCGCGCCGCGTTAAACAACTCGTTCGGTTTCGGCGGGCACAATGCTACGCTGGCGGTTCGCGCCGTGTGACGTCCGGAACGGATTCAGGGGCGCGGGTCGCAGGATGGATCGTCTGAACCCGCAGTTTTCGCGCTGTGGGATGTGGAGCCTGACGGCGGAACAGTGCGTGCGCCTCGATTTACCGCGTTAAGATAGGCACGGGCGCTGGCCTCGACCACATCGGTGCTGGCGCCCTTTCCGGTCACGAGCCGTCCGTCGCCGAAATCCACCTTGAGCGTGACTTCACCCAAGGCATCCTTGCCTTGGGTGACAGCATCCACGTGGTATTCAACGAGATGCCCGCGGCGCTGAAGAATGCGATCGACGGCTTTCATGGCGGCGTCCACAGCTCCGTTGCCCGGAGAGGAGTCCTGCAGGGTTTGTGCCTTCTCCCCCGCGCCGCTGCGCAGCCGCACGGTTGCAGTGGGGATAGTTGAGCTGCCACTGGCTACATGCAGATAGTCGAGCGTCCAGCCCGAGTGGTCGTCGGCGGCCATAGAATCTTCGACCAGCGCTGCAAGATCGTCGTCGTAAACGAATTTTTTTTTGT
Source organism: uncultured Chthoniobacterales bacterium (assembly GCA_964652295.1). Lineage (GTDB taxonomy): Bacteria > Verrucomicrobiota > Verrucomicrobiia > Chthoniobacterales > CALDSX01 > CAZZCL01. Next base: position 4,847 of record CAZZCL010000081.1, on the reverse strand, counting down.
CGCCGATTTCCTTGAATCGTTCGAACACCAGATCCAATTCGATGTTGTTGAGTGTGTAGCCGAGAGCTTCGAGCCGCACAGCCATGGCGTGGCGACCGCTGTGTTTGGTGAGCGGCAACTCGGTTTCCCCCCAGCCTACATCCACCGGGTTTATGATTTCATACGTTTCGCGCTTTTTAAGGATGCCATCCTGATGAATTCCCGAACTATGGGCAAACGCATTTTCCCCTACGATGGCTTTACTGCGGGCGACGTGCAGTCCGCTCATCCGGCTGGTGAGGCGGGAGGCGCGGACGATCTCGCGGGTCTCAACGTTGGTATGGAACCCGGTAAAGAAATCGGAGCGCGTTCTCAACGCCATCACAATTTCCTCAAGGGCCGCGTTTCCGGCGCGTTCGCCAATGCCGTTCACCGTACATTCCACCTGGCGGGCACCTGCACGCACTGCGGCAAGGGAGTTTGCCACCGCCAAGCCAAGGTCGTTGTGGCAGTGCACGCTCACCACTGCGCTGTGAATGTTCGAGACGTTGTCAAACAGATGGCGGATCAGCGCTGAGAATTGATCCGGGACTGCGTACCCTGTGGTGTCCGGAATGTTGACGGTTGTGGCACCCGCTGCGATGGCCGCTTCCACCACGCGCGCGAGGAATTCGGGTTCTGTTCGTGAGGCGTCCTCAGGGGAGAATTCGACATCCTGGACGGCGGCTTTTGCCCTGCGGACACCCTCTTCGGCCAGCCGGAGAATCTCGTCTTCGGCTTTGCGCAGCTTGAATTCGCGGTGGATTTTGGATGTGGCGAGAAAGACATGGATGCGTGCGCGATCCCCGGCCGGCTCGAGTGCGGCGGCGGCGGCATCGATGTCCTTTGGCACACAGCGTGCCAGACCGGCAATGATGGGACCACGGATTTCGGAGGCGATTTCACGCACCGAAGCGAAGTCTCCATCACTGACGACAGGGAAGCCGGCTTCAATTACGTCGACATTGAGGCGCGCAAGCTGGCGCGCGATCTCCAGCTTCTCGCGGGAATTCATGGATGCACCGGGGCACTGTTCCCCGTCGCGCAGGGTTGTGTCGAAGATTAAGATGTGGTTTGACATGGTCTTTGTGCCGATTGCAGTGGATGGGTGTGGCTTAAGAAGACGCCGTTTGGCGGCTTCAAGGCCGGATGGCCGGATAGCCGCATGGCCGCATCCACCGGACGGCCTTGTTGCTTCAACGGAGGAGAAGGAAGAGACCGTGGAGATTGCGGTGCGCCAGGCCGTGGGGCTGGCACACGGGACAAGTTTCCGATGGGATAAACCGCCGAAAGACAGACTTGCAAACCGGCCGTGCTGAACCGTCAATCACCTTAACAGAAGTTTAGAACGGCTGGGTAGCCGGCGTCAAGGGATGAGCCACCGCATTTCGGCGCTTCCGTTTGCGTAGAGGCATTCTGCGCGCTGATGGCCTTCAGCCCTGAGGTAAAGCCAGTCCCATGAGATGAGTGAGCATCGGGCGAGGACAAAATGGGCGAAGGCCCATTCGGTGTCGCCGGGTGCGGGCCGACCGGCATGCCATTCGCTGGAGAGCGCAGGGATGGGACACGCTGCAGGAGTGCCAGGTCCGGCGGGGTAGCAGTAGGTCCTGCGACATCCCAAGGGAAGTTCGTTCCAACGCGCGCGTGCGAGGTCATCGCCGCAGTGGAGCGAAACAACGGAGAGGACCCGTAGCTGAATGGCGCGCTCCGCGTCGTAGAACGCCCAGGCGACATTGGGGTTGGCCGTGAGCTGGCGGTGTTTCGGAGAGCGCGCGTCGGTATGAAACTCGATCGCCGGGCTGTTGCGGAAGACGCCTCGCAGCACGACCGTACGCGCGCAGGGGTGGCCACTCTCATCCACCGTCGCAAGGATCGGAGTGCGCCACGGGTGGCGACGGTCCTCGACCGCCGAGGTGAGGGCTGCCCAGATATGTTCGGCTACGGAATCCAGCGAAGAATAAGCGTCTTTGGCCATCAGGGAATTGAACGTTAAGTGGAGATGAGTAAGCTTAGATTCCTGGTGTAATTTTCTCTTGCGGAAGGCGGTCACGCCATCTAAACGTAGCGCGCATTTCCAATACGCATGCAAACGATCCAAAGTTTAGTGTCGCCGTCCCGCCGTGGCGGAAAAGCCATGGTTATTGTTCTAAGCGTCCTATCCGGGTTTTTTACGGGTGCACTCAGAGCCCAGGATGGCAATCCAGCCGATGACAAAGTGCTGGAGTTGAAAAGGGAAATCATTGAGATCCAGAATGCGGGCGAGCTTGGTTTCCGCAACCTGGCGCTTTGTGCCGAGGTCAAGAGCTTTGGATCTTATACGCCGCTGGTCGAGAACAAGGTATCAACGGGTAGCAAGCTTTTGCTGTATTTTGAGCCCGCGAACGTTACCACTAAACATGAGGGCGGATTGTACTCGGTGGATTTCAAGCAGGATCTTGTGTTGATGAATGAAAGTGGCGAGACGCTTTTCGATGGCAAGGATCTGCTGCAATTTAAACATCTGACGCGGTCTCCTGCTCTGGATGTTTACGCCACGAACAATCTCAATCTCGGCGAGTTGCCGCCCGGCAAGTACACAGTGAGGCTTAATCTTGCTGATAATCTCGGCGCAAAAACTGCCCAGACAGAGTTGGAGTTCGAGATTGTGTCTGAGAGCTGAAGTCGGCCAGGCTGGTTCCGCAGGGATGGGCTATGAGATCCTCGCCTGCAACGATGCTCCGGTCACCGTGCGTGCTCCGGCAAAACTGAATCTCGGCCTAAAGATCGGGTCCAGACGGGCAGACGGATTTCACGAAATCCGCACCACCATCGTAAAGCTTGCGCTCGCGGACACACTGACATTTCGTTTTTCCGGGCAGTTCAAGTTTTCGTGCAGCGAAGCGGCTTTGGGCGGTGGCGACGAGAACCTTGCGGTGCGTGCGGTGGACGAATTCGCGGCCGCGGTGGGCTGGAGGGAGCGTCCTGCGCTGGGTGTGGAGCTTGTAAAACGGATTCCTCATGGCGCGGGATTGGGTGGCGGAAGCAGTGATGCGGCGGCCGTCCTGCGATTTTTAAACGAGCGCACGGCTCTTTTTGACCGTGCCGGTTTGGAGAAGATAGCCGCGAGCATTGGCTCGGATGTCCCCGCATTTCTGCACGATGGTGCCGTGGAGTGTCGGGGCCGCGGAGACGTCGTGGTCCGTCGGGGAGCACTACCGCAACTTTCGGTGATTCTTGCGAAACCGTGGTTTGGCATTCCCACGGCGTGGGCATACCGCCGTTGGAGTGAAACGGTTTTGCACAAGCCTGCGCCGGTTCGGGGGTGCATGGATCAGGCTGGCGGACGGCTTGAGTTCGCCAACGATTTCGAGACCGTGGCGTTCGACAAATATCTTGTTTTGCCCGCGGCAAGGCGCTGGATGGAGGAGCGTGAGGAAACACGCATGGCAATGATGACGGGCTCGGGTTCGGCACTGTTTGCGGTTCTGGAAGACGGTGCTTGCGGGGAGGTGTTGGGTCGCCAATTTCTGGAAATGTTTGGGAAGGGTTGGTGGACATGGACTGGCGGGACTCTGTCGGGGTCAGCATAACCGGCGATGCGCGTTGACGAATTTGACTACCGGCTACCGGCAGAGCTGATCGCAGAGCGTCCGCCGCAGGAGCGTGGGGCATCGCGAATGCTGGTTATTGACCGGGCCACCGGCCGCATGGAGCACTGGCACAGCAGGGATCTGGCGCGATTCCTTTCAGCGGGCGATGTGGTTGTGCTTAACGATGCCAAGGTGATCCCTGCCAGACTGCCCTTATCGAACCCTGCAGGTGGGGAGTTGCTTTTGTTGGAGCAGATCGGGGAAAGGCGGTGGATTTGCCTTGCGCGACCGGCGAGGCGTTTGCGGAAGGGGGCCGAGGCTGCGACGCGGACAGGGTTACGAGGCTGCGTCGTCGGGGAGGGAGACCTGGGGGAGCGCACAGTGGAGTTCGAACGTGAGCCCGATCTTTCTGCGGAAGGCGAAATTCCGCTGCCACCTTACATTTCAAGAGGGGCGGAGCCAGGCGATGTGGAACGGTACCAGACGGTTTACGCCACGGTGCCGGGGGCGGTGGCGGCTCCGACGGCGGGTTTGCACATTGATCGGACGATGTTGGACAACCTGCCGCACGTGTTCATCACTCTGCTTGTGGGCGTGGGGACGTTCCGCGATGTGAAGGTCGAACTAGTGAAGGACCACACGATGCACGCAGAACGCTATCGCATCGGGCCTTCAGCCGCGGCACGGATCAACCACGCTGCGAGGAGGCTCGCCGTTGGGACTACCGTGGCGCGAACGCTGGAAGCGACAGCCGTTGCTCGGGGGCGGGTGCAGGCTGGGGAAGGGAGAGCCACGATTTTTATCTATCCACCGTATAAATTTCAGGTGGTGGACATGTTGATGACGAATTTTCACTTGCCGCGATCGACGCTGCTGATGATGGTCAGCGCTTTTGCGGGCAGGGAGCTGGTGCGGGCTGTCTATGAGGAAGCGATCCGGGAGCGCTACAGATTTTACAGTTATGGGGATTGCATGCTGATTCTCTAATGAAGATCAGCTGCCAGCTTCCACCTGTTCGAGCTGGCGCTGCATGGCATTGAGTAGACGGGCGCGGAGGCGGGGAGGAGCGACAAGCAGATTCTCGGCGGTATTGGCAAGACGCTCCACAGGCGTCAACTCTTTTCCGCGCGACCCACGGCGGATGCGACCGTTGCCGTTTCCGGAGCCGACCTCGCGAGGACGGACCATGACAGGCCCCTTCGCCAGGCTTTCTGCAACCTCCGATTTTCGCGGGGGCGGGGGCGCGACCGGCGGAGTGGC
>CAZZCL010000080.1:10188-13876 GCA_964652295.1 uncultured Chthoniobacterales bacterium | reverse complement strand
CATCGCCGACACCCGTTCCGCGAGCCGCGACGCCGACCCCTGCCGTTGAGCCTGCATCTCCTGATGAAGCACCTCCTGAAGCGACGCCATCGCCGGTTTCCGATGCGCCCACACAGACGCCTCCCCCGCCTCCGCCGGAGGAGGAGGCGACCACGCCTGGGTTCGAGGGATACCCGCGCCCACAACGCCGGATCGCACGCCAGACGCCGCTCGAACCGATTGCCAGAGATGCATTCACAACCGGGGCAAAAGCTTTTGCGGACGGCGATTTCGTCGCAGCACAGACCGCGTTCGAACGTGCTGCAGCCCTTGCACCAGATCATCCCCTGCCGCTGACAAATCTTGGACTTGCCAAGTTCCGGCTCGGAAAGACTTCGGACGCCCTGAAGGATCTTCGCGAGGCGGTTGCTGCGGATCTTAACGCAACCGATGCATGGCTGGCCCTCGGCACGGTGGCATTGGAAAGCGGCGATCTCATGCAGGCGGTTGCCGCGCTTGCCCAGGCCGCTCTGCTCGAACCTGGCGACGAACGCGCCCGGCATTTTCTCGGGGTCGCGTTCAGCCGGCTGGAATGGTACGCGGCCGCTGAGGAACAATTGCAACGCGCGGTCGAACTGCGTCCAAAATATGCCGATGCCCACTTCAATCTGGCTGTGGTCTACCTGCGGCGCCAACCTCAGGCTGTGGAACTTGCGCGCCGACATTATCGGCGTGCCATTGATCTCGGTGCCGCACCCGATGCGCTCATCGACGGGTTACTGCGCACCGAAGACGTCCAGGACCGATCTCAACAACCCGGAGTGGACTCCCCTCGCGAATCGGCACCGGAATCCTAATGCCGGAGTTGATCGAGGGCGGTTGCGCAAGCCTGTTCATCCGGGTTACAGATCGGCCGTGATTGCATCGCCACACATTTCGATTCCTGCTCTTGCAGCGTTGTTTTTTGCCCTGCCCGCGCCATGGGTGGCCGCACGCACCGGTGGTCCACCCGCGATCGCTGCGGAGTCGGCCATCGTGGTCGATGCGCGCTCTGGGAACGAGTTATACAGCAAGAATGCCGACCGGCGTCGGGCTGTTGCCAGCACGCAGAAACTCCTTACTGCGCTTGTCATTCTCGACAGCGGCGGTCTCGACCGGCGGCTCACGGTGGCGAGGACAGACACGTATGTGGAGCCGACCAAGCTGTATATCCGGCCCGGGGAAAGTTATACCCGTGGCTCTTTGCTCACGGCGTTGCTTGTGCGCAGCGGCAATGACGTGGCCCGCGCTCTCGCGCGGGATAACGCCGGGGGTTCCGATGCCTTTGCGCGGCGCATGAATGCGAAGGCGCGATCGCTTGGGATGCGCGATTCGAATTTCCTGAATCCGCATGGTCTCACGGAGAAGGGACAATTCTCCACGGCACGCGACATGGCGCGGCTCGCATTGCAAGCATACCGCGACCCGGAGATCCGCAGCCGCGTCGGCATCCGGCGTTACACATTCCGGTTTGCGGGAGGGCGCACCAAAACCCTGGAGAATACAAACAAAGTGCTGCTGCGTTTTCCGTACTGCAACGGCATGAAAACGGGCTACACACGCGCCAGCGGATATTGCCTGATCTCGAGTGCCAACGCCGGTTCGCGGCATGTCATCGCCGTGTTGCTCGGATCGCCGCGTGCGACATGGGACGACACGGAGGCCATCCTGCGCTGGGCGTTAACCCGCTGACAACGCAGAATCCATTCTGAGCAGCGAGGTCAGGACGCTTCGATTCGAATCGTGAGATCCTTGGTGTCCACACGGTCGCCAACGGCGACAGCCACTTCGCGCACGACACCGTCGATTGGCGAAACGATGGTGGTATGCATCTTCATGGCTTCAAGTGTGAGAAGCTTTTGCCCTATGACCACCTTGCTGCCGACGTTCACAGCCACAGCCGTCACCGCACCCGGAATGGGGGCACCGATTTCCCCCGGCGCATCCGGATCTGCCTTCGGTCGTGGAGCTTCCTCCGGTTGCACGGAGCGGTCTGCGATTTCGATCTGACGTCCAACACCGTTGAGTTCAAAATTGATAGTGCGGCGACCCTCCTTGTTTGGCGGGGTCACATTGATGAGCCGGATGAACAGCGTCTTACCCTCCTCAATGTGAACGGCGATTTCTTCGTCAGTCTGGAGTCCGTAAAAAAATGCTGGTGTGGGCAGCACGGACAAGTCGTCATAGTCGCGCCGGGAGCGTTCGAACGCCTCAAACACCTGGGGATACATCAGATGGCTGTAAACATCGTCATCGGTGGCGGGACGCTCCAGCTTTTCTCCAAGCACCTGGCGGACGGCGTCAAGATCAACCGGTGGGGCATTGTCGCCGGGCCGTCCGGCGAGCGGCGTTCGTCCGCCGAGAATGGCCTTCTGCACGTCGGCAGGCCAACCGCCCTCCGGCTGGCCCAGTCCGCCGGCCAGCATATCGATTGCAGATTCCGGAAACGCCGTGCCTGGCGGCAGATTGACCACATCCGCCGGTTTGATATTGCGCGTCACGAGAAACATCGTCATATCACCCACGACTTTGCTGCTTGGAGTGACCTTCACGATATCCCCAAGCAACGCGTTCACCCCGGCGTAAGTCCTTGCAATCTCGTGCCAGCGATGCGCGAGCCCCATGCTGGCAGCCTGTTCCTTGAGGTTGGTCACCTGCCCGCCAGGCATTTCGTGCACATAAACTTCGGCAGACCCCGTGCGCGGCGCCGTATCGAACGGTCTGTAAAATTCGCGCACAGCCTCCCAGTAGTCTGAAAACTCGTTCAATGCCTCCGCATCGAGCCCGGTCGCCCGGGGTGTGTGCTCCAGTGCGGCTAAGATGGAGTTCAGGTTGGGCTGGCTGGTGGAACCGGACATGGCAGCCAGTGCCGCGTCGGCGACATCGGCACCCGCTTCGGTCGCCATCAGAATGGACGCCGCATTGATACCGCTCGTGTCGTGGGTATGAAAATGCACCGGCGCCGGGAACTCTGCGCGGAGCGCTTCGACCAGTTTTCGTGCGGCATATGGGCGGCATAAACCGGCCATATCCTTGATGCAAAGCATGTGCGCACCCGCCTCGATGAGTTGCGCGGCAAGTTTGAGATAGTAATCGAGGGTGAATTTCCGCCTGCCGCCATCCAGCAGATCGCCCGAGTAACAGATGGCAGCCTCACAAACGGCGCCGGTTTCCCGTACCGCGCGCATAGCGGGAATCATGTTCGGGACGTAGTTCAGCGAATCGAAGATCCGGAAGATATCCATGCCTGCTGCGGCGGCATGGCGGACGAATCCCTCCACGACATTATCCGGATAATTGGAGTATCCGACGGCATTGCTGCCCCGGAACAACATCTGGAAGCAGATGTTCGGGATTCGTTCGCGGAGTTGACGCAGGCGATCCCACGGATCTTCCCTCAGGAATCGCATTGCCGTGTCGAATGTGGCTCCACCCCACATTTCGAGGCTGAACAGGTCGGGAACGCGGCGGGCGAGCGCCGCTGCGGCTGCGAGCATGTCGTAGGTGCGCATGCGCGTGGCGAACAGCGACTGGTGCGCATCCCGCAGCGTCGTGTCGGTAAGCAGAAGGCGCTGCTCGGAACGGACCCATTGCGCAAACTTCTCAGGACCTTCGGCAAGCAGCCGCTGGCGCGTGCCGGAGGGCGCTTCAGCACGATGGTCGTAGGCTG
>CAZZCL010000080.1:0-10178 GCA_964652295.1 uncultured Chthoniobacterales bacterium | reverse complement strand
CGGGGCGGCAAACGGCGCCTCCGGCCGCCAGCCTTTAGCGTGCGGATTGCCGTTGACCACGATGTCGCCGAGATAAAACAGGAGTTTCGTTGCGCGATCCTTGCGTGGAGCGAACTCGAACAGCTCCGGTGTGGTGTCGATAAGTCTGGTTATGGCGCGGCCGGTGCGGAATTCCGCGTTGTCGATGACATTTTCGAGAAACGGAATGTTCGTCTTAACTCCACGGATACGAAATTCGCGCAGGCCACGTTTCATCCGCGCAAGAGCAAGCTCAAAGCTCGGCGCCCACGCCGTGATTTTCACAAGCAACGAATCGTAGAACGGCGTGATGACACTGCCGGAATCGCCCATCCCGGCGTCCAAACGGATGCCATGCCCCGCCGCAGATCGGTAGGTGACGATCCGACCGTAGTCCGGGGTGAAATTTGCAGCTGGATCCTCCGTGGTGATACGGCATTGCAGGGCGCATCCCTCGCGGGCAATGGCGTCCTGCGGAGGGATTGCGACAGCCGGCCCATGGAGCGGTTCACCGCGTGCAACGAGAATCTGAGAACGCACAAGATCGATGCCGGTAATCTCTTCGGTGACGGTATGCTCCACCTGGATGCGCGGATTCATCTCGATGAAAAACCATTCTCCCGAGTCGACATCGACGAGGAATTCAACCGTGCCCGCATTGTCGTAGGCGATGCTCTTCGCGATGCGTACGGCGGCTTCGCATAAGGCTTCCCGGACGGTCTCGTCCAGAGCGATAGCCGGAGCGACTTCAACGACTTTTTGATGGCGCCGCTGCACGGAGCAGTCGCGCTCATGGAGGTGGACGACGTTGCCATGCCGGTCTCCAAGGATCTGAACTTCGATATGTTTGGCGCGGGCAACGAACCGCTCGATGAACACGGCAGGATTACCAAATGCGCGGACGGCTTCCGTGCGCGCCTCTTCCAGCAGCGGGCCGAGCTCGCCTTCGGCGCGCACGACGCGCATCCCGCGTCCGCCGCCTCCGTGCGCGGCTTTCAGGATCAGGGGAAATCCAGTGGCGCGAGCTATGGCAAGCGCCGCAACCGGATCGTCAACTGGCTCGTCCGTTCCACTGAGCACAGGCACCCCGGCCGCCCGGGCTATCGCCCGCGCGGCAATCTTGTCTCCCATCCGGGCAAGCAGCTCCGGACGCGGTCCCACGAATACGAGCCCGGCTTCGGCGCATGCCTCGGCGAATGCGGGGTTCTCCGAAAGAAATCCGTAACCAGGATGGATATACCGCACGCCGCGTTCGACAGCAGTTTCGACAATCGAAGGAATATCCAGATAAGCGCCAACCGGACCGCATCCTTCGCCAACAAGATAGGATTCGTCGGCCTTGAATCGATGCATTGAGAACCGGTCTTCTTCGGCATAGATGGCGACCGTACGCAGGCCGAGTTCCGTGGCGGCGCGAAAAACGCGGATGGCAATCTCGCTGCGGTTGGCGGCTAGAAGTTTTTCCTGAGGCATCGCTCATGAGAGGTAGCCGGGAACTGGCGGCTGAACAGGAAAAAGATGTCTCGCCTGCCTCCGCAGCCCTCCACAGAGGGTTGGCGCTCGACTCTCCGGCATGGAGTGGTAAAGCGTCCCGTATGCTTTGCGCCACCACAGGAGCTCCGGATTCGGTGCTCGCGTTGCTCGAAGAATTTCGCGGTGCGAGATGGTGCCCTGTCGATTTCCCCGGCAACCACGGTGATGCCCTGTTGGACCGCGCTCTGCATGCCCTTGCGCATCGGGCCGGGTTGGACCTCTGCCCCACCGCAAGCGAGGCGGATGTGTATGTCCAACGAGGTGGCGGTGGTAAGCGCACCGTTGAGCAGTGGAGTTCCAGCTCTGCGATGCGAAACCTGTCTCTGCGTCGCACGCCGGAGCGTTTCCTCATGAAACCTCCGCCCGATAAACCCTTGGTGGTCTTGCCAAGCTCCTTCGATGGGACACCCGCCTTTTTCGCGCATTACCGGGGGCGCACGGCAAGAACGGTGTTGTTCGCACGGGAGCCTGCCAGTCTGAGTAGGTTGCGCTCTCTGGACCTGGCAACCGCCGAGATCCGCATCGATCACGACACTGCGCTGGCGCTCAGGGACGACTCGCTACTGGAACCCCTGAGACAATCGTGCGACGAACGGTATATCCTGTTGGCGGACAGATTCGACTGGGAACGCCAGCCCTTCGGTTCGCCATTGCGGCCTGGCGGTACGGGAGTGCTGTCCTTTTTTTTCCGCCGCCTGCCGCGGCCGTTACGGCGTCGGTTCTGCCGCAAAGCGTTGCGCACTCCGTTGTCCACGGCTTTTGCCAAAGCGGCGAAGACATGGGCAGTTGCCGAGACGCCAGGAGTCGGCAGGCTGCCCGTGGTACACACCGATCCCTCAGAGAGATTCTGGTGGTCCTTTCCCAATTTTCTCGACCTGGTGGCGAAGGCGGCGGTTGTCGTAAGTCTCCGCCTGCATGTGGGTCTGCTTGCGGCAATGCTGGGCAAACGGGTTCTGCTGGTCGATGGCGCGCCTGAGTATGGCAAGGTATCCGGAGTTGCGGGATTCTCGTTGGCTGGACAGGACACCGTGAGCGTGATGCCGCTTGCGGAGCTGTTCTCCGAAACAAACATCGTCAACACTAAAACCGGATGATTCTTCATTCCACCCAGTCAACGGTGCGGGACGCGGTGCGCGGCGTGGATTTCTGCATCGCAGGCGCGGGACCGGCCGGGTTGACGCTGGCGCGCACGCTGGCGGCATCCGGGGCGCGGGTGGCGCTGCTGGAATCCGGCGGTGCCCGGCCCGGAGCCCCGGGCCAGATTCTTGCGGACGGCGAATTGCACGGGGATCCGTACCCGGAACTCCAGGGAGCACGGCTGCGCGGGTTTGGAGGAACCAGCGGCCATTGGGGTGGGTGGTGCCGTTGGCCGCTTCCGGAGGAGTGGAACAGCCGGCCATGGCTGCCACAAACGCTCTGGCCCTTTCCGCGCAGCGAGCTGGAGCCGTTCATAGCAGAAGCCGAACGCATCGTCGGACTATCTCCCGCAGCGGGAACAGCCGCACCCAGCTGGCATTCCGGTCCCACGCCAACCGGTTGGGATGGCTGGAAAAGGCTTGCCACACGCTTCGTATCTCCTCCGCGCCGCTTCCATCTGCGTTACGGAACCGAGATTGAGGAGTCCGACAGCATTATTGCGGTGCTGCATGCCACTGTGGCTGGCTTCGAGATCCGAAACGCTCGGGTGCGCGCCGCGCGGGTTATTCCCTGGGGCGATGCCGCTCCGTTTAATGTGTCTGCACCGCATTACATCCTGGCAGCAGGTGGCATCGACAACGCGCGCATGCTTTTGCTTTCCGGCGATGCGGACGGGCGCAACGCGCCCGGGAACGCCGACAGCCTTGTCGGAACGGGATTCATGGACCATGTAAAATTTCCGGTATTCGACATGCCGGACGCGGCCCCATTACGCGACGCGCGACTATTCGGTTCCACACGCGAACAGGATGGCATCCTCGGGCATCTTGCTCTGGAGCCGGAAGTTTTGCGGAGGCAAGACTGGGATCTTTGCACCTTCGAACTGGCCGGCGGTCCGCCGCCCGCCTTGGGAGACGACGTCGTCCTGCGGGGATTGCGCGCTGTCCATCGCGAGTTGGAAGGACAAACCCGAATGCGGACGCCGGCTGCCACAGTACTCATGAGAGTCGATCCCGAAGCGAACCCCAACTCGACAGTGCGCCTCTCCCAAAACCGCGACGCACTTGGCCTGAGGAAGGCCCGTCTGACATGGCAGCTGAGCGAACGCGAACGGCGCACCCTCGCCGAAGCGCCGCGTCATCTTGCCCTGGCGATCGGCGCTGCCGGGTTCGGGTCATGCCGGATGCACGCCGCGCTCCCGGGATATGCCGACGTTTTCGCCCGCGGGGCTACCTATGGCCATCATCACTATGGAACGACGAGAATGGCCGAAGACGCGTCTCGGGGTGTGGTCGATCCGCAATGCCGAGTTCACGGAATCGCAAATCTCTGGGTGGCCGGGGCGTCTGTCATGCCTGATTGTGCCGGGTTTCCAACTCTGCCCGCTCTGGCGCTGGCGCTACGCCTGGCACGACGTCTCACGATCGGAGTGGATGCCTGATTATGAATGCCAGGGCAGCGAACACTCTAACGGCAATGACGCGGCGGCGCGCGCTCAGGTTGCTTGGAGTTCTGGGCCTTGGAAGCGCCAGCGGCTGTCGGCCTGTAAGCGACGACCAAACACGCGATCTCAGGACACTGGCTGCGACTGTGCGCACGACTCTCGCCCAGGATGGACGGGCGGCACTGCTCAATGCCCACGATCTCTGGGATGGGTGTCCCATGCCCGGCAGAAACGATTGGCCGCCATCCCCGCAGGGAATCGAGTTGTTGCGACAGCGTATTGTCGCCGATTATCGGGAGGGGCGGACGGTTGAGATCGGAGGATGGTTCGTTTCCGAGACTGAGGCCGTTTACGCCGTGCGGCTAGCCGAAGAGCGTGCAGTCCTTTGAAACGAACCGACCAGGGCCGGTGAATGCGCACAACTCCCTGCTTACAGGGAGTCGAGTTTATCGAGGATAGCCTGCTTGGGTTGAGCCCCGACAATCTGCCCGGCTGCCTGCCCGTTCTTTATAAAAACGAGATTTGGAATGGAGGAAACTCCATAGGAACTGGCGTACTTCTGGTTTTCGTCGACGTTCACTTTGGCGATGCGCACGGCGTCGGCGCGTTCTGCGGCGATTTCTTCGAGAACGGGCGTAATCATGCGGCACGGGGCGCACCATGGAGCCCAGAAATCGACGATAACAGGGACGGGCGATTGGAGGACGTCCTGTTCGAACGATGCGTCGGTGACATTGAGAATGGAATCGGAAGCCATAAACGGTTAAGAGGATGAGGTGTGTTGAAGATGGAATGTGGTGCGCAACAGACGTTACGAAAAGAAGTAAGACGTGTTTTCGGTAAATGCAACAAGCTTAGTTACATAAGATGGCTGATTTGGCTGAGCTTGTTATTCAAGCGCTTATTCGCTTCCAAGAAATGCCAGCAACTGTATCGCGAATGCCGCTGCACTCGCAAGAAACGCGGCAATGCTTAACGGCAACCCCAATGCGTCTCCTCCGCGGGATGCAGGTGCCGCCGCAGCCGTTTGCGTTACCGCTCCTCGCGGACCAGCGGGCATTGGCTGCGTCTGTTCCATCTTGACGGTGGCCTTCGGCATGGCCTTAGGTTCCGGCGGCAACTGGATGCGCGCAGTTTCTTTCTTGGGGCTTGCAGGTTTGGAAACGACCGGAGGCGGACTTGTGGTCGCAGCCGCGGGTTTGGCCCCTGGGGGGGGACCAGGCGGTTTTGGCACGGTGCCCGGAGCGGTGGCTGCCGGAGGCGGCTTCACGATCGGCGCGCCAACTTTGGGCGGAGGCAACGGCCCCGGCTTTTGCGGAACGGCGGCCCCTGCAGCCTGGCCACCTGGTCGTGACGGAGGCGGAGGTACGGCAATGCGCGGGGTCACCGAGCCCTGTGCTGTCACGCCCGGACCGCTTGCGGAGGGAACGCTGGAGGTTCCCAACCCGGGCTTGGGCGGAAGGGTGATGCGCACCGTTTCCCGCTTGACTTCGCCGCCGCCAGCGGTGCGGGGTGGAAGCGAGATGCGAACAGTTTCTTTTTTCGGTTCGTTGCCTTCTGGGGTGGAGTCGGGTTCTGCCATGAGGAAAAGAAAATTGGGAAAAGAAAATTGGAACTAATGGAGCGTCACGGAAAATTCGGTTTAATGATGCGAGTTTGCAGGTGTGCGCTGCAGAAAGTTCAAACGATCCTGCATTTCTGTACGTGTCCCCCACACATTTCGCAACGCTTAAGTTTTCCTTGCAGCCCCCGGCACGGCTGCTTAGATACCGCCCCATGCAATTTTTGGTGACGGGCGGTGCAGGGTTTATCGGTTCGCACCTCGTCGAACGGCTATTGGCGGACGGCCACGAGGTCGTAATACTCGACGATTTCAACGACTATTACGATCCGCGTCTGAAGCGGCGCAACATCGCCGCCTTCAACAAGGCGGTGCGCGTGCATGAAGCGGATATCCGCGACGGCGAGCGTGTGGACCAGATCGTTTCGGCCGAGCGGTTCGATGCCATCTTCCATCTTGCCGCGCGCGCTGGCGTTCGGCCGAGCATTCAGAACCCGGCTCTGTATCTTTCCACAAACATCGACGGCACGTTCAACCTCCTCGAAGCAGCCCGGAAAGCCGGCGTGCCACGCTTTATCCTTGCCTCAAGTTCCTCGGTGTACGGACTCATCGGACAAATCCCTTTCCGCGAGGACATGTGCATCGCTCAAACGATCAGTCCCTATGCGGCAACCAAACTGGCATGCGAACAATTGTGCTCGAATTATTCCCACCTGTACGGAATGCAAATCGTCGCGCTACGGTTTTTCACGGTGTACGGCCCGCGTCAGCGGCCGGATCTTGCGATCCAACAGTTCACGCGCCGCATTCTTGACGGGGTGCCCATCAAACGGTTTGGCGACGGCTCAACGCGGCGGGATTATACCTACATCGACGACATTGTTCAGGGCGTGATCGCCACGCTGGATTACGGAGGGTCCGCCTTCGATATTTTCAATCTTGGCGAAAGCGAAACGACGACGCTGTCGGATCTGATTGGACAAATCGAATCCGCCACGGGCCGCAGCGCAATCATCGAGGAGCATCCCGAACAACCCGGTGATGTGCCGCTGACCTGCGCGGACATCCAAAAGGCACGCCGTCTGCTCGGGTACAACCCCTCCACGCCGATCTCTGCCGGCATCCCGCGCTTCGTCGAATGGTTTCTCGAAACGCGGCAGGCTCCGGCCGAAAAACCGCTCGCCATGGCGTAGCAATCGGCTGCGCCATGGCCCGCTTGTACGGACTTCATCGACGCGCACTTTTTTCAATGGCGGGCCCTACGCCTGCCCGACCGAACCGGTTTTGGACCCGACGTCCAAGCCACTTTCAAATCCGGATTCCATTTTCGCCCGCCATTCCTTGTACGCCAGTGGCGAAATTTCCGAAGGCTTGATCTCGCTGCGCCCTCCCCAGAACACGTTTGTGTAACTGAAGGGAATGCCTTCAGCAGCCAGATGTTCGTCAATGGCGCGCTTGTGCGCCAGCACCACGTCTTTCTCAGTGCCATGAGCGACCGCCATGATATTCACGTTGCCAAACTCCGGGCCAGCTTCCCGCCAGTAGCAGTGGGTAAGGATTTCATGGCGTCCCACTTCGGCCCCCGCCCGTTCCTCCATCCCGGTCGGCACAGCCCAGTGGAACAAGCCATTGAATCGGGTGACACGCCCACCATCGTTCGTCGGCTTGACGTGTTCGAGAAACGTCGAAAACCGGCCCACCACCCTTTTGCGATCCAGCTCGGCGGCAATTGTCAGAAATCGCGGACAGTCCATTCCGATTTCCACAGCGCGGTTTGTCCACGGATCCGCGGAAATTTCTCCGGGATCCAGCTCGCGTTTCAACGCCAGCAGCACGCACCATTCTTCCTCATTGAGCTCGGTAACACCTACCCGCCGCATGTTTGCAGGCTCCGATGCGCGGTCGCCAGGCTTCAGGCCCCGGCGCCGCACATGGCCCACGCCAAGTGCAAAAATGCCTTTGGCCGGCATCAACACGAATTTTTCTGCACCTGTTTTTTCGCAGATCAAACGGCAATGATCCGCCATCGAAAGACCGGCAGGGACTTTTAACGTCGTCCACAACCGATATTCCGAGCCTGCTGTTCCGGCGTCGGTCGACCGCAGAACCACATGACCGGAAAAGGGATCCTCACGATACATCCATTCGAAGGCGGCCTCGAGACGCTCCGGTGCCACCCGCCAGGCAACAAGCGCGCCCTCGGCAAGATTCGTGGCAAGCAGCGTCTGACGCACCCGGCGGATGACGCCAGCTTCCAGCATCGTCCGGATGCGCAACAGCACCGCGTCGAGCGGCACCCCCGATAGACGGGCTATCTCGCCAAAGGGATCAGGATGAAAACCCTGAATGCGGTCTTCGGAAACCGCGAGGATCGCGGAATTGACAGGATCGGTATGGGCAGCGGGCGGTTTCGCCGCCCCGACAATGGTGGACATGAACTTTACAGTGTGTGTGAAAGATGAAGAAATGCAAAACTCACGCCCGCACGCATTCCATGGCTTGCAGCATGAGCCCTGCCGGCATTACGTTTGAATTGCTGTCCGGGTGCGCCGCTTGAAAGCCGTCCGCACTTCCAGCATCCGTTTCCTCCCCTCAGGCCATGTTGCCAGACGATCCCAGATCCCCAGACCGCAGAAGCCGATTAACGGCACTCACCCTTCCACCCCGCCCGCGGCATGGCCCAGGCCACGGTCGTGCAGACGGCGAAACGTCGCCCCAATCCCAACGCTCCGCGAACGGCGTCCCGCACCCATTTCCAGAATCAGCAGCGTCTGTTGCTGCCGTTCGGTCAAGCGCGGAACTCTTCGAAGACGATGCCGGCGGCCCGGCAGCACACAATGCGCCCCGCACACCGGGTCGTGCGAACTTGGCAAGGGCGCAAACACAACCGCAGGTCAAACCACCCGGCTGGCCTGCATTTCCATGGTTGGGAATACTGTCCACGCTTTCAGCCTGTGCCGTGGTTGTGGTGCTGGTTCTCCTCAATTTTCAGCGAAGCAACGGTTCGGCCAATGGCGCATCAGCCTCTGGTAAAGCATTGACCCCGGCCCCCAACTCCCTTCAGGAATCTCGCGCTGCGGCAAAATACGAAGGACCGGAGATCGATCTTGCGGGCAAGCGCAGTGACGTATCCGATAATGAATCGGTCGCTCCGACGGAACGAGCGCCGGTGGCGGAAGGCCGTGATGCGACCGAGGAGATCGCGCCCGGCGACGGAAACTCCATGGAAACTCGAGAGAAAACGCTCGTGGCTGCGCTCCTTCACAATTCCGGTTCAACACCCGGGCCATCCGGGATAGAACCCATGGCGGATTCCAACTTAGATCGTACGGTGGACGACCTCGACGATCCTGCGGGCGGACCCACGCCAAAATTGCCACCCGAAGATGGAGCTGGCGCGCAGAAGGGCGACGACGCAGCAGCCTTGCAGGAACCGCCCGATACAGCCGTCGCCCCGCAGCTTCCGCCAACGGTCGTTGCGGTCGAACGGGTGGCGATTCATCACGAGAGCGGGATCCTTGGAGTGCCGGCAGGGGAACGTCTGAGCGTTGTCGCCCGCGGTCCGGGCGTGTGGATCGTCGACTACCGCGGGGTGCGTGGCGAGGTGGACGCTGCACTCGTCTCGGATGCGATTTCGAGATAATCCCGGCACCAGGCGTTGACGCCCGTGCCGCCTGCCTCCAATGCTGGCGGGATGACTTCATCGATCCGGCCACCGGGCTACTTACGCATAGCGTGGACTGGAATCCTGGCTCCGGCCGCTTTCGCATTTGTGGCGCTGCTTTTCGTGCCGAACGCGGCACATCATGACGACGATCTGACGCATTTTCTCGTGGCCGCATGGAGTTGGATCGATTGGCGCAATCTGCTCGATGAGTGGGGTCGCCCGGGGTTCACCGTGCCATGGGCTCTGCCGGCGTTTTTTGGCTGGGCCATTGCGAAGCTTTTTACAATCGCAATCACGACGTCCAGCGCATGGCTCTTATGGAGCGCCGCACGAAAGTGGAAAATGCCGGCGGCGCATTGGGTGCCATGGCTATTCTGGCTGCAACCTCTGGTGTTCCGGCTTTCCCATACCACGCTGACCGAACCGGCCACCACATTCTATCTTGCCGGCGCATTGTACCTGCTTGCCCACCGCCGCTGGGCACTTTCTGCCGCGGCCTTCTCACTCACGGCCATTACAAGACACGAGATGCTGGCATTCCTGCCGCTGTGGAGTCTTGCGTTGTGGCAGGGATGGGGCGCACTTGTGCCATGGATCCTGAGATCTGCGGCATTGTTGTGGGCGCCGTTCGCCGTGAACGCGCTGTGCGCATTGGCAAATGTCGATGTGCCACTCGCGTTGTTGCTCGATCCCTCGGGCAACACCGACTACGGGCGCGGCCAGCCGCTTGCCTTCGCCGCCGGCGCGCTTCTGGCATGGGGCGCACCAATTGTGGCGCTGGCGGTTGGAGGAGCTCTGGCGACGCGCGGAGGCGCCGG
>CAZZCL010000079.1:0-14091 GCA_964652295.1 uncultured Chthoniobacterales bacterium | reverse complement strand
TGGACGCTATGCGAGACGGTGCGCACCGAGAAGGGGCCACGCCAGCGTGTGGTGGCGACTTTAGGCAAGCTGAGCGAGGAGGACATCGCTGCAGGCTGGGAGGATATTGAAGCCCTGCTGGAAGGCCGTCGGCCTGCGACGCGGCAGATGAACCTGGACAAAGCGCAGACAGATCGAACACAGACGCGGTGGGAGTGGCCGGACTTGAGCAAGATCAGCGTGGAGCGGGTGCGTGAATTTGGAAGTGTCTACCTGGCGTTGGCGTTGTGGCGGCGGCTGGGGTTGCACGAACTGCTCGAGGAGTTGCTGGAGCCTGGCCGGGAGACGGTGGACTGGGCGCAGGTGGCGGCGGTGCTGACTGTTGGGAAGTTCTGCGGGCAAGCCTCGGAGCTTTCGATCGCCGAGAGCTGGTATGCACGCACAGCCTTGGAGGACTTAAGCGGGATCGATCCTGTCTTGGTCAATGACGACCGTCTTTACCGGGGACTAGACAAGCTGGGCGAGCACAAGGATCGGCTGTGCGAACATCTGATGGCACGCTGTCGGGATTGGTTTGGAGTGCGCTTTGAGTTCCTGCTCTACGATGTGAGTCCTACAGCTTCAGGCGTTTTTGTTGCGGCTGATGACGCGGGCTTCGAGGATTTCCACGGCACGATCAATTAATTTATCGTCATCGATCTGTTCTGCGGCGGCGTGCGTTACAGTGGGCACGGTGTCCGACAGCTCAAAGACAAGATCGAGCGGTTCACCGGCCATCGTAGCAAGAACCTTCTTGAAGTAGGCCATGGATTTCGGGCGTGACAACTGATCGCGGGCAGCTTTTTCCGCGGGCGCAAACCCTACGACCAACGTTGTCTTGTCGCGGCGCAAGCCGTGTCCGGCGCGCACCCAGGCTGCAGCGAGTGGACGGTTAGCGACGGTGTGTTCGACAACGTGCTGCCATAAGACGGCAGGATCCTGCTCCTGCTGGGAAGCGCTGTCAGGAGCGGTCGCTGGTTCCGGGGGTGGTGTTGTGGGGGCAGCGGTGGGCGGTTTGGAAGCGACTGACGATTCAGCAGGCCGATCCGGGTCGGCCTGCTGCGTTTTTTCACGAGTATGTGTGGCGGGTGGCGCGCTTTTGGCTGCGGGGCTTGCGGGTACGGATTTGGCTGGCGCAGGGGGTGGTTCAGGTGAGACTCCACCCTGCAATTCGTTGAGAACATCTTCGAGAGTGGTTTCCCCCAGCGATTGAATGGCGCGCAACAATGCCACCTCGAACTGGAGGCGCTTGTTCGGCGCCCAACGCATGCGGCCTTCTGCGGCGGCAAACTGATCGATCAACTCGAGCAGTCTGCCCGCGGAGATCCGGGCGGCTTGCGCGTGTTGCACCTCGGCCATTTCATTGGCGGCGTCGGCATTGGCATGTTCCGGGCTCATGCCGGCGACGAGCACGCTGCGGGCGTGCTGGATGAAATCGGCCATGAACCGGCCGAGATCGCGTCCAGCTTCATCGTGAGAATGGAGCAAGTCGAGAGACCCTGGCGCATCGCGGTCGAGCACTTTGTCGAACAACGCAGCCACCTCGCGCGCCGGAGTGATGCCGAACACGGACATCACATCGGACTCTCCGATTGCGGACCCGCAGAATGCAGCGAGTTGATCCAGCATGGATTCGGCGTCGCGCATGCCGCCATCGGCGGCACGGGCGATTTCGTTTGCGGCACCCGGGGAAAGATCCAGCTGTTCGTTCATGGCAATCTTAAGGAGATGCTCCGCGATGGACGGGGCCGGGATGCGCCGCATATCGAAGCGCTGGCAGCGGCTCAGGATGGTGGGCAGCACCTTGTGCACTTCAGTGGTGGCGAAGATGAACTTCACGTGTGCGGGCGGTTCCTCGAGGGTTTTGAGCAGGGCATTGAAGGCCGAAGAACTCAGCATGTGGACTTCATCGATAATATAAATCTTGAACCGGTCGCGTGCGGGGGCGAAGCGGGCGTTCTCGCGCAGTTCCCGCACTTGTTCGACGCCGTTGTTACTGGCACCATCAATTTCGAGCACGTCGAGGGAGTTGCCGGCGGCCACCTCGTTGCAGGCGGAACAGGATCCGCACGGGTCGACGGTGGGACCGCGCTCGCAGTTCAGGGATTTTGCAAGGATGCGTGCGGTTGACGTTTTTCCCGTGCCGCGCGGTCCGACAAAGAGGAACGCATGCGCCAGCCGCCCGCGACCGATGGCATTAGCAAGGGTACGGGTGACGTGCTGCTGGCCGACCACTTCGGCGAAGGTTTGCGGCCGGTATTTGCGTGCGAAAACCTGGTAGCTCACAACGCTGCACCATTGCCCAATCCGCGCGCGGATGCACGCGAACGTTGGAACGATCCCGGTTGGGGTTCAGGCGTCTGCCGGCGTCTCGCCGACAACGGATAGAAATACCTGCTCCAGCGCGCCCTCCTGCTGCGAGGCTGTGCGCAGCTCTGCCACGGTTCCGCACGCGGCGAGACGCCCGCGGCGGATGATACCGACGCGGTCGGCCATTTCCTCCGCCACACTGAGGGTGTGTGTCGAAAGAAACACCGTCATGCCGGCGCGGCTGCGCCGTTTGAACTCGTCTTTAACGATTCGCGCGTGGGCGGGGTCAAGGCCGACCATGGGTTCATCGATGATCAACACACGCGGATCGTGCAGCAGGGCCGAAGCGATCACCAACCGCTGGCGCGTGCCGTGGCTAAGGCTTTCGATGGGTTCCCCCGCGGTCTCGATCAAGTGCAGCTGGCTGAACAGCGTTTCGCGGCGCTCCTCCACCACGCCTGGTTCCATGTCGAAGATGCCCCCGACGAATCGGAAAAACTCGCTCGCGGTCAGTTTGTCGTAGAGGAAGGGGAAATCCGGGACGTAACTGATGGCGGCCTTGGCGGCGAGCGGTTTGCGCAGCATGTCGAATCCGGCGACTTCCACAGCGCCGGCGGTGGGCCGCAGCAGACCAGCCAGCATCTTAATCGTCGTTGTCTTGCCGGCGCCGTTGGGTCCGAGGAAACAGAAAAACTCGCCCTGCGCAATTTCCAGATCGAGCGAATCGACTGCGGTCAGGGCGCCGAAGCGTTTAGTAAGTTGGCGGGTGCGGATCATCGGTCTGGCAGCGGGGAATGATCGATGCCTTCAATGCCATGCAGCACAGGTGCAAAAAGCTGGAATTCCATGGATGTGCGCACCTGAAGGATCTGTCCAACGGAAGTGACAAACAATTGCGCGCGGAGCCCGGGGGCAAGCTCAATGACAATGCGGCTGCCCTCGATCTCGTGGCCTGCGTAGGGCAACCGGGCGCGCGCGGCGTAAACAATGGGCACGGATCCGGCCGGTTGGGTGGGCGGAGGTCTGGTCTCGCGCCGGAGCAGCTCTGCCGCTTCAGGACCCGCGACCATTGCTGCCAGAGCGGTGAGTTGCTCGACGATTTCGTGGGGCGTCCCCGAGATTTCGAACAACGCCGCCTCAGGATCGCCGAGTTTGAACTCCCAGAAATCGGTAGCGGTGTCGAACCGGCCTGTAATCCGTTGCTGCAACTCCTCGGCGGCCGCCCAGAACCTGCCGGAAATCGGCTGCAGGTCCGAATCGAGGTTGGTCTCGCCGCCGACTGTCCACTCGACCCGCCCGCTGCTTGGCAGTGGAAACCCGATCTGAGCGTTGAATGCGGCGGTCCTTGTGCCGTTATCGTTCGATGGGCGGAATTCCACCCGGCCAAGAGCGCGTCCGTTGCGGAACACTTCGAGCGCGGAATGGTGGCCACCATTAAAGATTTGTTCGATCACGGTGCGGAGCGGGATGCGCTGGGCGTCTTCAAGAGGCGACAGCTCACGCAAAACCAGTCCGCTGGTCATAACGAGCCAGCCGAGTGCAATAGCTCCGCGCAAAAACGAACCTGCCATGGAGATCCTATAGCGAGGATCGCGTGGCGCTCATGCGAAATCTGGGGAGTCCGCAGTTGCATACGCATGCGCTCTATCCAATACTAGCGATTCTTCTGTGGTTTTAAGAATTCATCCGCATTACCCATGGCACGTCTGCCTTCTTCCGCGATAGGAGTCGATCTCGGACGGCATACCATGAAGGCCGTGGCGTTGGCACGCCGGGGGCCGGGGCAGGTTGCCGTGGTGAATTATTCCACACGGGTGGTGGCGGAAGGGTTTTCGACTCCGGAAGAGCTTACCCACCAACTGCGGTTGCTGCTCAGGGAAATCGATGCGGGCAACCGTCCGTGCGGTGTGGCCGTGTCCGGGCTGGATTCCATGATCCGAATCATCGAACAACCGCACACGCCACCGGAACTCCTCCGGGAAGGCCTCCGGTTGAATGGGCAAATGTTGCTCAACCAAGATTGCCAGCATTTTGTTTTGGACTGCGATTTTGCCAAGCCAAATGACGAGGTGGAAGCGGGCAGTCCCGCGTCTGCGCACTCAGCGCAACCGCGCTTTTACGTGGTGGCCGGGCTGCCGCGCACGCGGGTCGCGCAGATCTCCGAGGCCATGATGAAAAACCGGAACACCGCGTCGGTTCTGCAAGTGGCGCCTGTGGCGTTGTTCAACGCATTCGAGAGCGCATACCCGGAGATCGCCGCCAACGAAGCGTTTGTGCTTCTGGATATCGGGCACATGGAATCGGCCGTTTTGATTGGGTGTCGGCGTGAACTTGTGCTTGTGCGCACGATCGATTTTGGTGGGAAAACTGTAACCGACGCGCTCGCCGGGGAAGGGGCGGTGGATCGGTACACCGCGATTACTCTGTTGCAGCAGGGCGATCTTGGGGTGGTGCAGGTGTTGAGCCAGCAGGTTATGGTGCTGGCTCGCGAAGTCACCGCCTCCATCGGTTTCTTCGAAGGGCAGCGCGAGGAAACGATCCGCCGCATCTATGTCTCGGGCGGTCCTGCCGCGGCCGACGTGCTCTTGCAGGTGTTGAGCGACAGCCTGGATATGACGTGTGAGTTGTGGGATCCCTTTGCGAAGGCGCTTGTCCAGTTGCCGCGGCAGAAGGAAGGCTTGATTGTTAATGATTTGATTAATCTTCCGATTGCATTCGGGGCGGGTCTTGCGGCATTGAACCCCGCATGATGGCACCCGGCTAACGCCCACGTTTTTTCCATGGCGCTCTCGATCGATCTTCTTCATGAACAACACCGCGCGGCGCTCGAACGCCGACGCGATCCCCTTAAGCTGGGGTTACTGGCCGCGCTGGTGGCAGCGGCGGGTCTGCTCGTCTATTATTTCTCTGTCGCCAACGCGGCTTCGGCCGCGAAGTCCGAAGTGCGTTCCCGGCAGGCGGAGTTGGGGAGACTCGCGCCGGAGTTGGAGAAGGCCAAAACCGAGCAGGAACAGCTCAAGGAACAGCTTGAAGCCGCCAACGCCCTGCGTCGTGCCACGATCGACCGCGTGCGCACCGCACCCATTCTCGAGCGTGTGCTGCGCAAGGTCCGGCAGGATATTCAGCTGGTGGCTTTGGATGTCTTTGTGCCGCTGGATGGAGAAATCGCCGTATCGGTGGAAGGGACCTCGGTGGGCTTCCGTGAAGAGCCGCGAATCATTGCCGACGCGTTCCGTCAGCTGCTGGAAGAGCAGCTTCGTGCCGATTACGGCAATGCGTCGATCACGCTGGACAACGCGACACAGGGAGCGCCCATGACTATCGGCGACCAATCGTACGAGACGGCGTCCTTCCTTCTTGCGGGAACCGTCGCGGCTCGGAAACCCGCTGAGGAAGATGCGGAGAAGGCAGTGAAATAGGGCAAACTGACAATTCTCATGAAGGGCTTAAAAATCAATTGGACCAAGGAAAACATTCAGCGCCTGGCGCTGGCGGCGTTGTTTTTCGTTATTGTCGTCTATGTGTTTTTCGAGTTTCTCGTCCGTCCCGCGCAGCGCGCGATAAGTGGCGCCGAACAACAGTTGACCGACGTCGACAAGGAACTACGCGTGGCGCGTGGTGAAATCAGTTCGGCGCGCAGCCTGCGTGAAGAATTGGAAACCGCATCCGCCGGGTTGGACGACCTGTTCGCGAATCTGCCGCCGGGTAATCCCATTGCATGGTATCCGCCGCGCGTGGAGAATTTTTTCAAGCGACAGGGCATTGCGCGCTGCCTTGCCACGGTCACTCCGGAGGATTTGGCGGAATTGCCCGGTTTGCGGGTCTACCGTTGCACTATCGATTTTCCAGAGGTGAACTTTTTGAAGTTCGGCCAGGCGCTTGAGGCGTTTGAGCGCAGCGATAAGATCTTTCAGGTTACCAACGTTCGCATTGCGGGCATCCCAACCAACCCGGAATTTCAGCAGATAAAACTGGATTTGCGGGTTATCCTTGGGCGCGATGAATCCTGAGCTTTTGCAGCGGATCGACGGGGTGCGACTGACCCGATTGGCGGTGGTACGGCGGACTGCGGGCAGCGTTTGCGCGGGTTGCACGATGCTATTGGCCGGCGTCGTGTACCCGTTTTTTGTTTGTGCGGCGTCTTTGCAGGCGCAGGATGCGCAGACGGCGACTCCGGAAGACCGTTTGAATTGGGGTGTGGCCCGCAACCCGTTCTGGCCGGTCGGCTGGCGCCCTGGCCAAAAGGAAGCGGTGAAAGAAGTCGTCCCTGAAATTACGGCCGACATGTTTCACGTGTCAGCCATCCTGCTTGGGCCACCGAATCTTGCCGTTGTGAACGGAAAGGATTATGAAGAAGGCGCGATCATTCCCGTGGATACAGGTGGGGAAGTCGAACGTTTGCGCATCGACGCCATTCGGGACGGATTCATCCTGCTGAACTACCGCGGGGAACCGATTACTGTGCCGTTGCGCCGGGCGGCGCCCTGAAGATGCGGTCGTTGCCGATGGGCACCACAAAGCTGTCGCACGTACAACAGATTTGTGGCATGCGCGCTGTCATCAAGCCATTGTCTGTTCGATGGTGCGTGCGAGGGTGGTGAGTCCTTCCTCAAGTCGGTCGGGCGGAATGCAGAAACTGATGCGTACGCATTCACTCCGGTGGGTCCATGGCTCTGAAAGGCCATAAAAAAACCAGTGCCCCGGGATAACGAGAACGCCCTGTTCCTTCAACCGGGTATAAAGTGCGCTGTCGCCACCTTTGAGTCCGGGAATCCATAACCAAAGAAAGAATGCGCCTTCGGATTCATGAACCCGCCAGTCAAGGTTCCGAGGCATGACCGAGTCCAGAACGGCAAGGGCGCGGCGGCTTTGCTCGCGGTAAAATGGACGGACCATATCGTTTGCGAGCCGGGTCATTGCGTCCGATTCGAAAAGTCGGGTTGCGATCTTCATGCCGAGATTTCCGTTGGACAAAAACAAGACGGAGTTGGCCACTTCGAAACGCCGGATGATGTCTGGGTGCGCGACAACCAATCCGGTCCGCGTGCCGGGCATGCCGAGTTTGGAGAAGCTGTACGTCAGGATCGTGCGCGGGGTCCAACGCGGGGTCGCATCGACAAACACCGCGTTGGGAAAAGGCAGACCATAAGCGTTGTCGACGATGAGCCATTTTTCTTCGGCTTCGACAAGATCCTGAAGGCGCACGAGTTCGGCATCGGAAATCATGTTGCCGCTGGGATTGGTTGGGCGGGAGACGCACAATGCGGCTGCACGACCGAGTGAGGCTTCGACTACGGGAAAATCGATCCGATATTTGAACCGCCGCGGTGCGGGGCAATCGATCAGGGCGCGGTGCGCAAGGAAGAAATCCGGCTCGATGCCGTGTTCGCTATAGCCGATGTATTCGGGGGCGAGCGGCAGCACGATCTTGCGCGAAGACGATCCGGCACAGCTTCCGCCGAATAGATTGAAGAGGGTGAAAAAGGCGGGCTGGCTGCCGCTGGTGAGGGCGATGTGTTCCGGGCCGATATCGAATCCGGCCGTTTTCTGAAACCATGCAGCGGCAGCGCTGCGAAATGCGGCGCTGCCCAGAGGCGCTTCGTAATCGCCAAGCACAGCCGCTGCGGCGGTGGAATCGGCAGCGATTTCGCGCAGCTCCGCGCACAGCGCATTGTCCACGCCGGGAATATGGGCGGGAGCACCGCCACCCATCATCACGATGCCGGAACCCGAAGCCAGCGCGAGACCGAGATCGACCATGAGTTCGTGGATGCCGGAGCGGCCCGTGAACCGTTCTCCGAAATCCGAAAAGGACGTGGTCATAATGCCTTCGCCGACTGACGACGCAGCCTGGGCATGATACGGGGCAGACGGAATGGTGTCATGCTGCATCTCCGGCTGTAACGCGGATGACTTCTTCGATGCTGGTTCGGCCGAGGGCGACCTGACGCCATCCGTCGCGGCGCAGTGTGACCATGCCGGCTTTTGCGGCCAGAGCGCGGAGTTCGTTTGTGGAAGCCCGGCGTGAGATGGCTTCTTCCATCTCGCGATCGGGGACGACCAGTTCGAAGATGGCTTGGCGCCCCTGATACCCTGTGTCGCGGCAATCGCGGCAGCCAACGGCCTTGCGGGGGACGATATTCGGCGGCAGTTCCACCCCAAGTTCGGCAAGCTGGTTTTGGGTGTAATCGGCAGGGGCAGAACACCGGCGGCAGAGCAGGCGGACGAGACGTTGTGCAAGGAAACCCCGTACTGCGGAGGCTACAAGGAACGGCTCCACGCCCATATCGAGCAGGCGCGTAATGGCCCCGACGGCGTCGTTTGTATGCAGTGTGGAAAAGACAAGGTGTCCGGTTAAAGCGGCGCGGATGGCGATTTCCGCGGTTTCGAAGTCGCGCATTTCGCCGACCATTACGACATTGGGATCGCCGCGAAGAATGCTGCGCAATGCGGAAGCGAACGTCAGCCCGATTTCGGCGCGGGTGGGAATCTGGATCACACCCGGGAGCTTGTTTTCGACGGGGTCTTCGATGGTTACGATGCGGCGTTCCTTGGTATTAAGAAGGCTGAGGAAGGTGTAGAGCGTGGTTGATTTTCCGCAGCCTGTCGGCCCCGTGACCAGAACGATTCCGTTGGGTTGCGCAAGCAAATGGCGGATCTGCGTTTCGGCATCGGGCGGCATGCCCAGCTTGGAGAAATCGAACCGTTGCTGGCCGAGCAGGCGGAGGCTGACGCTCTCGCCATTGATCGACGGGATGGTGGCTACGCGCACGTCGATCGGATGCCCTTCCAGTTCGAGATTGATGCGGCCATCCTGTGGCAGGCGACGTTCTGCGATATCCAGATGCGCCATGATTTTGATGCGCGAGATCACCGAACCTTGCAGTAGTTTGATACGGTCGGGCACGGGCACCCGGCGCAGCATGCCGTCGACGCGATAACGGATCTGGAGATCGTCATCCAGCGGCTCGACGTGGATGTCGGTGGCGCGCTCGGCAAGCGCTTCGCGAATGATATGATTTACGAAGCGGACAACGGCAGCCTCGGAATCGTCGGCGTCGAGGTTGGTGGAAGTCTGGTTGTCATCGTCGTCGGAGGTCGGCGCGCCGCTGGCGAGGATTTCCTCGAACGTCTCGGCGCCAACTCCGTAAGTCGTGCGGAGCACGCTCTTGAGGGCGGTGCGCGTGGTCATCGCCAGCTCGAATCCTCCGGGTAATTCCTGTGCTGCGGTTTGGGCTGCGACGAGGTCGAAGGGATTGTAGCAGAACACGGTGGGCAGGGCGTTTTCCGCGCCTGCGCCCGTCACTCCGAGGAGATTGTTGCGCACGGCGGCGCGGGAACTCAGCAAATGATCGCGCGATTCGGGTGGGGTATCATGCCAGGGCAACTCCAATTGGCGGCTGATGTCCCTGAGGAACGCGGATTCCTCGACCAGATCCGCGTCGAGGATGGCGTCGAGCGGCACGCGGCCAAGCTTTGCGGATTCGTCGCAGACTTGATGCAGGGCTTCGATATCCGAGCAGAACGCGTTTGCGGCGGCTTCATGGACGAGGCGTTGAAAAGGAGTCATGACTGTCTGACAAAGAATGGATGGCGCGCCATTCTGTGGCGGCGAAACGGTTCCGGCAGGAGTGTTATGGAGTGACGCTCACATCCAGTTCCGATGCAAGCCGTGTGAGAGTGCGTCGCACGCGCGCGTCGGCTTCCGAAGCCAGCAATTGTCTCAACGCGGTATCCCGCGAGACAGCATCCTCAAGCGGCCACCCGGAGAACGCGTTTTCGTAGGCACCGGCGCGCGCACGCGGTTCTTCAATGCGTCCGGCAAAACTCAAGGCACGCGCTGGTTGGCGTTCGGCCATGGCCGCAACGGTGTGGCCAAGTGCCGTGTCGCGCACCGGCGAGCTGGGCAATTGCGACGCCCACGCAGAAGCCCCGTCGGGATCTGCGGTGGCCCACAATCCTGCGGCGATTCCGGCGTGCCGATTGCGTTCGGCATCGTTGGCCGATGTGGTGAGAGCGGCGTTCGCGGCAGCAGCAGGATCTTTTGCGGCCCATACGGCGAATGCGCTGGCTGCGGCAGCATCGCGTCCGGTGCCTTCCGGAAGGGTTCTCGCCCAGTCCAACGCCATGATGGGGCTTTGTGCTGCCAGCGCCCGTGCGTATGCAGGTGCGGCTGCATCGCGCAATGGCGATCCAGGGGGCAGGGCTGCGATGCGCGCGCCGGCTGCCGCGAAATCTGCGTGGGAGAGGAGTTCGGCTGCGGCCGCGACCGCTTCCGGCGGGACGGCTTCCGCCGGACGGGCGGCCAGCCATGAGAATGTTGCGGCCGGATCGGTTGCTCCCCACGCTCGAACAAGTTCTTCGACGAGTTCCGCGCGCCGTGTCGCATCCGTGAGCTGCATGGCTGCGGAGAGGGCGACGGGCGGATCTTTGGCGACCGCTTTACGGGCAAACGCTTCCAGCAACACGAGACGCTCGTCGGCATCGACCGTGGCGAGAATGCTGTCGAACGAAAT
Organism: uncultured Chthoniobacterales bacterium; assembly: GCA_964652295.1. Classification (GTDB taxonomy): domain Bacteria; phylum Verrucomicrobiota; class Verrucomicrobiia; order Chthoniobacterales; family CALDSX01; genus CAZZCL01. The sequence continues at coordinate 3,247 of CAZZCL010000079.1, read as the reverse complement.
ACCGCTCCCGGTCTGTGCTGCGTCGCTGGATGGATTGGCAGCCGTCTTTGCGGTCGCAGACGGCAGGGTGGGCGTTTGGGAGGTCGGGCCGGTGGCAACGCCTTTTACAGGGGCGGTCAATCGCCCGAAATAACATCCGCCAAGAAAGCCGCCCGCCGATGCGAGATAAAGGGAGACGCCAAAAACCACCCATAGGGTGATGCGACGAGCCGCGGGTTTGTGGTCGGTCGGCGGGTTGAACTTCTGCGAGGTGGAAGCGGGTGCAGGAGATCGCTCGGACGTTTCGAGCCTGCTTTGCGAAGACCCCTTTTCCGGCGTGTTCACCGCCGTGTGATCGGGCGCCCGATGGTGTCCGACTCATTCAGGGATTCGTCTTGGGCGCGAATGAAAAAGGTGGTGGTACGGCGACCGGGAATGAGCCGTGTGGTGAAGGCCCACGTTGCTCTTGTGACGCCGGCCTCACCGGTTTCGCTGTCAGTTGAAAAGTTCAGGATTGCGCGGCGCCATTTTTCGCCCTGCCGCCGCCATTGTACGCGCAATACCTCGCGATCGTCAGAAACCGACCCGGTAAAGATGATCTGAGACTCGTCGGTGCGTGTACCGGGTGCGGGAATGGTAATTGTGAGGGTGGGCGGAACGAAATCTTCAAGCGGCGTTGCAGATGGGGAAGGGGAGGGAGTGGGCGTGGGGGTTGGCGTCTGCGCGTTTGCGGTGTGGCACGCGAGGATCACGACGAAGGCGACAATTGCCATGGATGCCGCACCGAGAGGGGCGTGTCTGAGGGAGAATAAAGAGCTGATCGGGCGGGTGCAGTCCGGACTTTTCATGACACGGTACAAAGATCAGATACCGATTGCCGGGTCAAGTGCGGAGTGTCCTCGGTCTGCCCGGGGGCTTGCGGAAGCCTCGCCGAAGGTGTTCGTTGCCCGCTCTCAGCAGTTTTCCGATGACCAGCGCCAGCGCATTATCCAATCTGAAACAGGATTCCTTCGACGGATCCAAGATCCTCATCCTCGATTTTGGCTCGCAATACACGCAGGTCATTGCGCGGCGGGTGCGGGAATGTTCTGTCTACTCGCAGGTTGTCTCGTTCGGCATCAAAGCCTCGCAGGTAAGCGCTCTCGGCCCTAACGGGTTGATTCTGTCCGGGGGGCCATCCAGCGTCTACGGCAGAAAGGCACCGCATCCGGATCCGAAAATCTTTGAGCTTGGGATTCCGGTGTTGGGAATTTGTTATGGTTTACAGCTGGCTGCCTATCATCTTGGCGGAAAGGTGGAAGACAGCGCCGAGCGTGAGTATGGCGCGGGACAACTTGAGATTGTGAAGTCCTCAGCGCTGTTTGCAGGGCTTGGAAAAACGCTCGACGTCTGGAACAGTCATGGCGATCGGATTACGGCGCTGCCACCCGGGTTCCGGGCTGTCGCACGCACGCGTAGTTCGCCTTATGCTGCCATTGAGGATGCTAAACGCCGCATCTACGGGTTGCAGTTTCATCCTGAGGTCGCGCACACGCCGCGCGGCAAGGAGATCGTTCAGAATTTTGTGTACGACATCTGCGGCTGCGAGATGGACTGGACGATGGGTTCGTTTATCGAACAGACATGCGCAGCCGTGCGCGAACGGGTGGGCAGACATCGGGTTGTTCTCGGCCTGAGCGGCGGGGTGGATTCGTCAGTGACAGCCGCGCTCCTGCACAAGGCCATCGGTCCACAACTCGCGTGCATATTTGTCGACAATGGTCTGCTTCGAGCCCGGGAAACGGAGGTTGTCCGGCGGGTTTTCCACGAGAATTTTCATATTCATCTTAAAGTCGTGAATGCCCGCCGCCGTTTTCTGGCCGGGTTAAAGGATGTCACCAATCCCGAGCGCAAGCGGAAGATCATCGGGGGGGAGTTTGTCCGTGTATTCGAAGAGGCGGCAGCGCAGTTGCAGCGCGGTCAGCCGGCGAAATCTCCGCGGTCCTACCGTTTTCTTGCGCAGGGCACGCTTTATCCGGACGTCATTGAGAGTGTGGCGATCGCCGGCAACCCGGCCGCATTGATCAAGAGCCATCATAATGTGGGCGGACTGCCCAAGCGCATGAAGTTCGAGTTGCTCGAACCGCTCAGGCAATTGTTCAAGGACGAAGTCCGTCAGGTCGGGCAGCAACTGGGCCTGCCACAGGAAATCGTGCAGCGTCAGCCATTTCCTGGTCCCGGGCTTGCCGTCCGGATTCTCGGCAGCGTTACGCTGGAACGGCTGCGCATTTTGCGGGAGGCCGATACGATCGTCATTAGTGAGATGAAAGCGAGCGGATGGTATTACAAGGTTTGGCAATCGTTCGCCGTTCTTTTGCCGGTGCGCAGTGTGGGCGTCATGGGCGACCAGCGCACGTACGAGAACACGATCGCGTTGCGTGTGGTGGAAAGTCAGGATGGCATGACTGCGGATTGGGTGCGCCTGCCCTACGATTTGCTGGGGCGCATCTCCACCCGGATTATCAACGAGGTGCGCGGGGTGAACCGGGTGTGCCTGGATATTTCGAGCAAGCCGCCGGCAACCATCGAGTGGGAGTAGAGCCGGCCTCGGGGAGGGGGGCTGCGTGGGTCGGCGCGTTTTAACCTGCTGCTGCGCGCAAGCCCTGCACATGCACAGCCACACCGTCGGCGCCATTGAACGTGTCGCGTTCGATGCGGAATGCCACGTCCCAGGGCGGCTCCGGCAGGCTCTCTTTTGGCGCGCTGAAGTAGATGCCACGCCGCCGTCCGCGCGCATGGCGGAAGGTCAATCCGAGATGCCGCTCCTTCAGCCAGCGCGGTTCTGCGCCCGGCATGACGTTCCGCGCCAGAAACACGGGTTGGGGGTTGCCCATGCCGAACGGTCCGAGCCGGTCATGCGCTGCCATCAGGCCGTGCGCGTCAAGTTCATCGATCGAAAGTTCGGCGTCCACCTCAAGCCTTGGGCGCAACACGCGACCGGACAGCGCGGCGGAAGCCACTTCATGGAAGGCGGCGCGGAAGGCCTCGAACTGTTGTTGCTCAACCGTAACGCCCGCCGCCATCGCATGACCCCCGTATGGTCCGAGCCAGCGGCTGCACGCGCCGAGTGCGACAATCAACGAAAATCCTTCCACGCTCCGTCCGCTACCGTGCCCCATGCCCGCATCGTCGAAGCCGACGACGATCGCAGGTCGTGCGTGCGCGCGCGAAAGCCGCGAGGCGACGATGCCAACAACGCCGGGGTGCCATCCCGCCTGCCCCACAACGA
>CAZZCL010000078.1:0-14134 GCA_964652295.1 uncultured Chthoniobacterales bacterium | reverse complement strand
GCTTCAAACTCCGGGCCAACGCCCCGGAGGGCCGGAAAGCGATTTCCTATCAGCACACGAGCATTGGTGGGCACAAGCGAGTGGCTTGCGGTGTGGTGGTGGACACTCCCGGTCACCGGCGCCGTGCTGTTTGTGATTCACAAGATGTGGGTTGCGACTCCCCCGGGGCGTGCGGCATGGGATACCTTTCTGCTCAAGGTTCCCCTCATCGGCGACCTCCTGCGCAAGCGTTTCCTTGCGCAATTTTTGCAAACTCTTTCGACGCTGTGCGGCAATGGGGTGAATCTCCTGCAATCGCTGAGCCTCGTGCGCGGGACATTTGGCAACACGCAAATCACGCGTGCTCTCACGGAGGTTTCTGCCGAAGTCGCCGAGGGCGTTCCCCTGAGCCGCAGTTGCCGCAAGCAGGAAATATTCCCGCCCGCCCTCATTGATATCCTGCGCATCGGGGAGCAGACGGGAGACATTGCTGCCGCGCTGCACCGGGGGGCCGAAAAATACGACAAAGAATTCAACCTTGTCATGCAACGGTTCGCGACACTCATCCAGCCGCTATCCATCCTGATCGTGGCACTTTTTGTGGGAGTGGTCGCCTACGCCATGATTACGGGAATCCTGACTACGGTCTCCGGCCTGCGCATGCGGTAGAGCGATGGTTCTGCTTTGAGCGCAGCGAAAGATTTATCCCCCAAGTTACTCCCGATTCCACACCCGGCGCAGCACGGGTTCGGGTGCTGAATAGTTTCTGCTTTTCTGCCCGGTACTTCGATCCCCGTTCCCAACATAGAACTCAATCAATTTCAAACGCTGTGGGATGCAGATCCAAGAGTTGCGCATAGGTCATGGCTTCGACGCGTCCATCGCAGAAGAGAACATTGAGTTGATCGCCGTGACGGGGCACCGGGCCGTTGACCGTGTGGGGAGCCCCCGGAGGGTTCAGAACCCATGCACTTGAAAGTATCCAATTTCCGATCAGCTTACCCGCAGGTGCCCAAATTCCTCCGGCATCTACTGCCAGGACGGTGCGTGCAGGGTTCTGAATCCGCACCGCCGGAAGGCCGGTCGAGCCTGCTCCTGTAGGGCTGATAATCACGCTCTGATTGACGCCGTAGTCGCTGATTCCGTGATGCAAAGGTGACGAAGGACAATAGTAGATTGATTTTCCAGTCAGTCCCTGATGCTTAAGATACTCGGCACTTTCGCTTCCCGTGTATGGTTCCGTCTGGTCCGTCCAGAATGGCCCTGCCCATCCCGTCCCCGGTTCCGTGTAACCACGCATCGTGGGATAGCGCCCATCATTGTCGGCAATGAACCCCTGCATGCCGATCCCGATTTGGCGAAGGTTGTTCTGGCATCGGGTGGTGTGCGCTTTCTGAATCATGCTGTTGGCGATCGGGAACAGCAGGGCGGCAAGAACTGCGACAATGGCAACCACGGCCAATAACTCGATCAAGGTGAACCCACGCCGACGGGGAAAAATCTCTGGGGAGGGACAAAATTTCATAGCGTCAATATTGTTTAAACACTATGAAGGCGGATGGCTGGCTTGTCAAGTACGTTGGAGAGGCGGCCAGATGACGGGCAAATCGAGCAGGTAGAGTGTGGGGATCACTTGATTTTGATACAGAGAATCGTCGAGGAGTTGAATCACTGAGCGGGAGAGCTTGCGGTAGCTGGGCCGGGTGGTCGGAAAATCGGTGGCACTACTGCCATGAAAGCCCTGCAGGTTGTCCGCCCCGCAGATGGTGAGTTCTTGAAATCCACAGATTTTGCGGCGTGCGGCCAGGCGGTGCAGCAGGGATGCGCGAACGTCCTCGAGAGCCCAGAAGCAATCGGGGCGGGTGGCGGGGTCGGCGGCAGCCCAGCGATCAAGGAGGCTTTCTGCCAAAGCGGAATCCGGCTGCTGGTCAGGGCGAAGGGAGCGTTCCGTGACATCCCAATCGGGAAGATGTTCGATCAAACGGCTGCGCAGCAATCCCCGGTAGCGGGCTTCCGCAGCCGGAGCGAGTCGGTGTCCATCCTCATCATCAACATGCCAGAAGGCGACACGGGAGCGTCCATGTTCCCGAAGCATCTCGGCCATTTGAATGCCGCAGCCTTCCTGGTCGAAATCCACCCTTGGGAGATGAAGGATGCCCGGCAGATTGCCGATGACAACAAGCGGCACGGCAAAACTGCCGTCCTGCAAAGGATCATGTTTTTTGGGGCGGCGTTCCTGGGGATAGAGGATTGCAGCCTGGCAGCCCTGCTCGATGCATTGCATCATTGTGGAAAATTCTTGGGCGGGATCGATGCCGGTTTCACGCACCTGCAGAACATAGCCTGCATCCTCGCAAGCGGAGAGAACTCCCTCCATGAGCGAAGGAACGATGGAGTGGCGGCGGTGACGCGGCACCAATAAAGCCAGAGTCTTCACTCCGGCGGCGTTGCCGTTGCGCTTGGCTTCTCCCACGTAGCACCCGCTGCCATGCCGCCGAACTATTTCTCCGCCTTCTTCGAGCGCGATGATTGCGTGCAGAATACGTGAAGGGGTTACCCCGAATTCCCTGCCCAGAGCGCGCAAGGTCGGGAGCCGGTCCCCGGACTTCAAATTGCCAGCCCCGATCACCTCCTTGCGAATCCGGTCTGCAAGAATTGGAATGCTAGGTCGAACCATAAGTGTTTTAAGAGTAAACAATTCGCGCACCCTGTCCAGCACCGATCTTCTGAAAGTGAAGCGCAGGGGAAACTCAACTCCCGCCAGGTGCCCCATGAGGCACGGAGTCTGAATTGTTCCATGGTAACTGCTCAGGTAGTCAGAATTCAGGAGTTAGAATTCAGAATAGACTGCGAATACGCCTCCAGCAACTTGCTGACCTCTATGACCAGTGCCGTGGTCTCGGACATGTCGCCATAGCCGAGGTCGCTGGCAAGAATCATCTTCGAATGTCTTCGCGGGTATTTTCTGACTCCTGAATTCTGGATTCTGATAACCTGAGTTGTTACGTTCCATGTTGAGCACTGGGGAAAATCTGATGCTTGACATTTTTACTTTCACTGATTTGTGTGAACTTGTGACAAAAAACCTGACAGTATCACTCGACGAGCAAACCTACCGATGGGCGAAAATCGCGGCGGCGGAACGGGGGCAGTCCCTGAGTGCGCTGATCCGGGAATATTTTCGCTCCCTGAGAGATCGGGGGGAACCGGAGTATCGGGTAGAGCCTGCGGAACCGCGAAGCCTGTTGGAGTTGTTGGGGGATGATCGGTTGGCGGATGTCGATTTCGAAATCCCGCGTTTCGGAGAATCGGTGAAGCCAGCTGACCTCATGTGATGGCCTGGTTACTGGATACAAATGTCGTTTCCGAGGTTCGCAAGGCCGGGAAGTGTGATCAGCATGTGGCGGAGTGGATGCGGCGGGAGGAACGTTCGCAACAATACCTCAGCGTGATCAGCATGATGGAGTTGAAGTTGGGCATCCAGCTGGCGCAGCGCAAGAACCCGCAATTCGCAGCGGTTCTCGATGCATGGTACGAGTCCAGGCTCAAGGCGGCTTTTGCGGGCAGAGTGCTGCCCATCAATTTGGAAATCGGAGAGATTTGCGCCCGACTTCACGCCACCCGTCCGCGGTCATTTCGTGATGCGTTCATCGGCGCAACGGCCCTGATCCACGGGTTGAAGGTTGTCACTCGCAATACCGCAGACTTCGAGGAAATGGGACTGGATATTGTCAATCCCTGGCACGGTTAGCCTGAAATCACAGCCCGCATCCTCCAACGAGACGCACAAGGGAAGATGCCGTGTGGAAGGCGAAGATGATCAAGGGAAGCAATCGCTCGACCTACCCTTCCAAGATTTCCACCCGCACGACGTCCAGTCGTCCAGGATACCCGGTGTTCTTTGTCACTGCAAGGGCCAGCGCAAGAAACCCGAAAGATATCATATCTTCCAGTTTATAGCGATCCCGTGGACTTGTGAGCGAGAAGCACTTCATGAGTCGGATTCTTAGGCCGATGGGTGAAGGGCCGCAGATACCCGGAAGAAATCTGCAGCCCAAGTTGACTGTTTCTTTCAGTGGAGCGGGGTGCTTCACCTACGACGCCGACGAAGAGCAACCAAGGCAACCAATCCGCCTGCAAGCAGGGCAAATGAACTCGGCTCCGGAATGATTTCCAAGGAATAGGAATCAACAAAGCCAGGAGTAGGATTAGTGGACACGTCTTGGTTGTTCCACTGAATGGTAAATTGAGAAAGAGCAGAAAGTGGAGCAGCCGTGTCAGCAACACCACCGTAGTCAATGATTCCATCAAAAAGGGTGGCCGCACCGAGTGCGACCGTTAGGTTACCGGTGCCGACCACATACGTCAGGGTCATGGTGGAGGGGGAACTCCCGCCCCATGTGGGTTCTTGTGCTGACGAACCATAGACTTGACCTGCCGTGTTGTTACCTGAAAAAATAGACACTCGTCCTTGATTGGCATGAGTGAAGCCGCCCCGGAGGATCGCCCAAGCGGTGCCACTCGTGGTCATGGCGGCTGCAGACGAACCAAATCCTAACCCGATCCAGTTGTCCGAACTGGCGTTATTTTGTGGTCGGATCGAGGCGGTTATGGTGATGGTGTCGCTGAGGTTGATCGTCGGCAGCGCAATCGACGCAAATCCTGAGCCGCTTGTGATTACGGCCCGTCCCGAGCCGTTCACTTCGAGTGTGCTGGTAGCCGTGTAGGTATTTCCCGTCGTATTGGTGACGTTCGGAGACCTGCCGTTGAGCAGACTTCCTGCCGTGCCGGCGAAATCATCCTGGTAAATCACTGCGGCTTGGCTGGTGAGGGGAAGGAGCAGGGCAAGGCCCAAGGAACGAAATAAGAATTTTGAACGAATGGTTTTCATAGTATACATTTTTTTTGTGGGTGATGTTTTGTGGAATTTTCTGAATGCAGTGTCATATTGCATCAAACCCACAAAATGATGCAACAATTATTTTTATTTTTTTTGGCCTGGATTTTTCCGGTGCTTGGGAGTTCATCGCGCTCTGTATAAATATTCACCACTTTTTCGGCGGATCAAAGCCCGATGCGGCAACGTTACAGGGAATTGGGGGAACGGTCAGTGTCGTCGCTTCGCTCGGTGCCGTGCCGTTGACTGCCTGGTTGTCGGGCCGCTTTGGCGAGAGGACTACTCTCATTGCGGCCTGTGCTTTTGTCTGCGCGGGAAAGAGGGTTTCGTGGTGCCTGGTTCAACCCGGCGAGGCCTTGGCGACACTTTGGCTATTTTCCCTTCATTGGCCCAAGCAAAGCCTTTCTCTGATTTCTGGTTCCATCGACTCTGGCCGATATATCTGCGACACGCTTACGATTGCCTTCCAGCCAGGCAAGGATGTCCGTTGAAAGTTCCTTGAGGCCCGTCCTCGGCTTGACAAGTGTTTAAACTCTATGGTACCTGCTTGACAGATCATGAAAGCCAAATCATTCACATTTATTTCCGCTTGGGGTATGGTTACTGGGTCGGCTGCCGCTTTGGCCGTTTGTATCCTCACCCAGTCCGCGCTGGCTACCACGGGCTCGTCCTCAGGCGCGACCAACGGTTTCCAAGACACCGATACTCCCGAAGCCGCCGGCTCTGAAGTGCGATTGATCGGTGAGAACCTCATCAGTAACCCGAATTTCCAAGACGGGCTGGCAGGGTGGAATAAAGTGGACCCGAGCGGCAAGATGCAATCAGCGGTCGAAGATCGTAACGGACTGCGGGCATTGCGAATGACCGTCGAGGCACCTGCTTCGAAGGGATGGCCACAGTTTTTGCAGCCGCTAAAACTCACTCCCGGCAAGGCATATTCTGTCTCGCTGGAGGTTGACGCTGAAGAGGTTGGGGGAGGCAGCGGTCCCTATTTCTGCGTGGAGTTTCTAAATGCCGCGGGTGAACGGACGGGGCTGGCCACAGGCACGCCCACGCGACGCCAAGACGGATGGACTCTGGCGACCCGGAATTTCGTCGTCCCGGCAAGCGCCGCAAAGTCGCGCCTGCAGTTGATTATGCACGGACACGGAACGGCCTGGTGGCGGAATATCAGCGTCAAGGAAATCGATCAAACTGCCTCCGCTGCACTCGATCCGCTTGTGACGGCAAAGCTGCCACCCCAACCCAATGCGCGCCCGCTCATCGGAATTGGATACGAGGACGACGGGTATTCCTACTCCGACCGCAACTTGAGCCAAGGCATCACCCAAGAGGAGCTGCAATTGCGCGAGGAGCGAATCCGGTTTTTGCAAGCGGACAATGTTCGCATGTTCATTTGGATGGGGGAGTGGTTACCACCGGGCTTTTTTCGCACAGTTCCTGAGCCGGATTACCTTTGGAAGACGGAGGAAGTAAGCAAAGATTTATGGAAAAGCCGCCTCAAGACCTTGGAGCAATACCAGGCGATGGGCACGCCGGTGAACATCACTGGCGTGGCGTGGGGAGGCATCAACTATCTGGGCCCAATTTTTGAGGATCCGGCGAAGGTGGCGAGGATTTATGCCGATCTGCTCGAATACCTGGTAAAGGAAAAGGGATTCACCTGCATCAAGTATTTCACGCTGAGCAACGAGCCGAACACTGCATTCCTGACGAGCGCGGGGGGAACGTTCGAGACCTACGTGGCGATTCACCGCTTGCTTCGGGAGAAGCTCGAGGAGAGGAATTTGGATATCGCTCTGGTGGGAAGCGACGATGCAAATAACTTCCAACTCTTCACCGATTGCTTGGGGTCGGAACACATGCGCAATGCTGCCGACCTGTGGTCCTCGCACATCTATGCGGGCGACTACCAGTTGAACCGCAGTAGTGTCGCTGGGTTGTTTGCCGCAAGGATGGATTTGATCGACCGGCAGACTCCCGGGAAAGATCTGATTATGGGCGAATTCGGCTTCTCTGCTGCCGGGAGCGGGGCAGGCCCGGATACCAATCTCTTCATGGAGACCTACGATTACGCCCTGTTCACGACCGACTACATCCTTCGTGGACTCGAACGCGGCGTGACCGGATTTAACATCTGGGTCTTGCATCAAGTCTATTATCCGCAGGCATCTGGATCCAATCTCATGACTTACGGCTTGTGGCCATATCGCACGGCACCCGGAGCAGTATTTCCCGTGTTCCATGCGATGGCCAACTTGACCCGACACACCAAATCCGGAGACTTGGTGACTCCCGTCATCATGGAGGGAGAAAAAGTCAGTGCCTGCAAGGTGGGTGACCACATCTTCTGGGCCAATCTGCGCGATACTCCAGTGACGCTCCGCATGGAAGGAGTTCCACTTCTGGAGAACTGCATCTATACCGAAGCCACGCTTTCCGGAGAAGCCGAGAGCGGTAAGTTTGAGAAAATCGAGGGAACCACCTGCAACCTACCGCCTCGCAGTTTCGGGAGGATCAAGGTGAAAACCGAGCAAGATTAATCTTCGTGCCGACAACTCCACCAATACAATGATTGATCGCCACCCCCAGTTCCACCAAAGCAACGCGATGCTGAAAGCAAAGCGTTTTATCGTTATGACCATATCCCTGCCTTTGACAGCCGCACTCATCCACGCAGGTCCCGTTGAAGACCGTTCCTATCTTGTTGGGGTTCTGACAAAAACCGCCCGCCCGGTTCTGCAAAGTTCTGCTGATGGAGATTTTTTGGAGAAACTGCCCCGGCGCACATGGGAATCCATGGGACGGAGGTCTGTTTCTTATGCCGAGGCACTCTGCCGCACGCTCTCCGGCATTGCCCCTTGGCTGGCACTGCCACCGGACCAAACTCCCGAAGGGCAACTCCGTGTGGAATTCAGAGATCTCGCCCTTCGCGCCTTGGTCACTGCGACCGATCCTTCGCACAAAGACTACCAACGTTTCACGATGAGCGAGGGGGAGGAAACCAGCCGCCAACTGCTCGTCGAGGTTGCTTTTCTCGCACAGGCCATGCTGCGTGCCCCGGATGTCCTGTGGGAACCGCTGACAGCTGGACAACGTGCCAACATACTCAAAATCTTCGACACAGCACGGGCACTACAACCCGTCGAGAACAATTGGTTGCTTTTCGCCTCCATTGTTGAGGCAGCACGCTGGAAATTCTTTGGGGACTATGACCAGGAACGCTTCGAATATGGCATCAGGAAACACCTTGATTGGTATATAGGAGACGGTGTCTATGGCGATGGTCCTCATTTCCACTGGGACTATTACAACAGCTATGTCATTCAACCGATGTTCGTGGATGTGCTCGCGGTTGCGAAAGAAAAGGGGGACCCTCTCGGCCAACATTACGAAAAAGCGCTGAAGCGCATGCGGCGGCATGCCCAAGTCATGGAACGTATGATCTCACCAGAAGGCACTTTCCCCGTTGTTGGGCGCTCTGGCTCCTACCGGTATTCAGCCTTCCAAGCCCTTTCGCAGATCATCCTAATGCGTCAGCTCCCGCCGGACACTGACGCTGCCGGCGCACGCGATGGACTCACCGCTGTAATTCGCCGAATCAGCGAGTTTCCCGGAACATACGACCGTGATGGGTGGCTCGATATTGGAGCGGTCGGGCGTCAACCCAGCATTCGCGATCACTACGTTGGCACCGGGTCCCTCTACATCACACTCAACGGTCTATTGCATCTTGGGCTGCCTGCAGACGACCCTTTTTGGACCGCGCCGCCCGGCGCATGGACCCAAAAACGGATTTGGTCCGGTCGGGATATTAAAGGCGATTTACCGATCGGCGATTGAAGCCCAGACCGCCGTAATCGGTGGTCAGCAGCGTAATGACAATATTTATTTTTTTCGGCAATAAGCGTTCAAGCTTGACAAGTGTTTAAACTCTCGGCGATTTCTCATTGCGGCAAGATTGATCAAATCAACGACATTCCATCATCCTTTACCTCAACCTCAATAACTATGAAACCAAGACACCTCCTCATCACCGCCGCATCTCTGGCCATCAGCACCGCTGCACTCTGCGCCTCTCCCGCCAACGGCGACCTCGTCCGCACCGAAAGCAGCGACCTTTATTACATCAGAGAGGGCAAGCGCTGCCTGGTTCCCAGTTCTGATGTCCTTGTCGCCAGCGGTCTCAAGGAAGAAAACGCCATCCTCATTTCCGATGAGGAACTTACGGCGATTCCCGAAGGTCAAAGATTCCGCGAACCGATCGATTCCTACGAGGCAAACGAAGGGGACCTTGTCTCCACGCCAATCGGTGCTGTGTATTTGATTCAGGACGGCAAGCGGTGTTTGATCCCCACATCCGAGGTTTTTACCAACCGGGGCTTCTTGTGGGACGAAGTCATTGTCATTTTCGCAGCCGACCTTAAAGCCATCCCTGAAGGCACCCTCAAACCTGCGGAGGGTGATCTGGTGCGGAGCGATGAAGGACGCGTCTATTTGATCGAAGACGGGCACCGTTTCGTCATCCCCAACGCCAATGAATTCATCGCCCGCGGATACAAGTGGGACAATGTCATTACGGTCTCAGAAGAAGACCTCGAAGCTATTCCCGAAGGCTGATGCCCGGCTCCCCTTCCGCTCTTCAACTTAGAAATGAAAACAACGAATATAAGTTGAAAAAAACTCGTTCCCACAAAGATTGCGTTTCGACACCTGCATTCCTTCACACCAAAGGTGGTCTTCCACTGGTGCCTCTTCTTTTGGCAGCGTTACTGCCGGGGGCAGGACCAGCTTTTGGTGAAGAGGGCAAGCCGACCCCTCCAAATATTCTTTTTGTGATGGTTGACGACCTCCCACCGGATGCCGTTTTTTCCGACCGGTTTCCATTTTTGGAGACACCGAATATCGACCGGCTGGCCAGTGAGGGAGCTGTATTTGATCGGGCATACGTCACCACTTCTCTTTGCGCTCCGAGTCGTGCATCCATTCTGACCGGGACATATGCGCATGTGCATGGCGTGATTTCCAATGCTAAGAATGATCCGGATCCCGCGTTGATTCAGTTTCCGCAAGTCCTGCAAAGTCTCGGATACCGGACAGCATTGATCGGCAAGTGGCACATGAACCCAAAGACCGATCCGCGCCCCGGCTTCGACTACTGGTTCAGCTTTGCTCATCAGGGAAAATACTTTGGGACGCCGATGAATCAAAACGGGACGATAATTCAACCCGATGGCTACATCACGGATGTGCTCACACAGAAAACCATCGATTTCATTGAATCGACGCCGTTGAACCAACCATTTTGTGCCCTCCTTTGGCACAAGGCCTGCCATGCGCCCTTCGAGCCTGCCAGCCGACATGCAGACGCATTTGCTGACGCGAAAATCCCGGAGCCTCCAAGTTGGGCACTCGACATGGCAGACCGTCCCCGCTGGATCCGGCGGGAGTTGGTTTATGGCCCGCACAAGAAGGCATGGGAGGCGAGCGAGGACAAGCCGGTTCCGGGTGCGTTGAGCATCCGCCCATGGAAAACCTGGCCGCACAACTTGGAGATGCTCCGCACCCTGTTGGCAGTGGACGAAGGACTGGGACAACTCCTTAAAGTGCTCGAAGCGGACGGACGGTTGGACAACACACTCATTCTCTTCACGGCCGACAATGGTTACATGTTTGGTGAGCAACGGCGCGGCGACAAGCGCTTTGCCTATGAGCCGTCGATAAGGATTCCCTTTGCCATCCGATTTCCACAGGCCACGGAAGGAAAGCGGCGCATTCCCGAGTTGATTGCCAATATCGATATTGGGCCGACCTTGATCGAGCTCGCCGGAGGAAAAGTGCCGTCGTCCATGCAGGGTCAGTCGTTCCTGCCAGTCCTGCGCGGTGAAACCGGGGCCACAGGCAGGGACTCGCTGTTTTACCAATATTTCCTTGAAGAGTATGCTCCTGGAATTGCGACCACTTTGGCCCTTCGCACTCCCGAGTGGAAATATATCGAGTATCCCGTTGCAAGCGTTGACCCAAAAAATTTCAACGAACTCTACGATCTTAAGAATGATCCCCTTGAGTTAAAAAACCTGATCAATCATCCCGAGTATCGTGAGCGGCGGGACAAACTGAAATCAGAATTGGAGGCTGCAAAGTTGGAGGCGGGCATGGACCCGGCAATGCCGCTTCCATGAACATCACCCAAGAAGTTGCCAGGCCAGCCGCAGGGCACCCGCCCAAGCAGGTGCAATGGGTGGCATGGGGGCTGGGCGGGCTGGCGAATGACATGACCAATGTCATTACTGTGCTGGCACTGCCGATCTACAGTATCGCTTTTGGCTTGAACCCCGGGCTGGTCGGAATCGCGATGGCGATCCCGCGAGTCTGGGATGCCTTCACCGATCCGATCGCTGGCAGCATATCCGACAACCTGCGCACCCGGTGGGGGCGGCGTCGGCCGATGATCTTTCTCGGCGGCATCGCCATGGCCATTGTGTTCCCACTGCTTTGGATGCCCCCATCAGGACTGGAAGGCCACACCCTCTTCGCCTTTTTTCTCGGCTTCCTTATTCTCTTTTACACCTGTCAGACCGTCTGGCTGGTGCCATGGAACGCGCTGGGACTTGAACTGAGCCCTGATTACCATGAGCGGACAAAAATCCAGGCGATCCGGGCTGCCGTGGCCAGTGGAGCCAACTTCATCGTGCCATGGGCGTATTCTGCGTGCTTCTGGTTCTCCCCAAGTGGCTCGGAACGGGACGGGGTCATCTATGTCGGGCTGGTGGTGGGATTGATCTTCCTGCTGACGGCCTTGCCTTCGGCGATTTTCTGCCGGGAGATCAATCCCGACTCCCGTGCTCCCAAAATGCCATTTTTCATTGCGCTACGGGCGACGCTGCAAAATCGGCAATTCCAACTTCTCATGGGGGCAGTGGCGCTGTTCCTGATTGGCTATCTGATGGTTCTTTCCATGGCGCTTTATATCAATATTCACCACGTTTTCGGCGGGTCAAAGGCCGAGGCCGCAACGTTTCAGGGAATTGGGGGAACGGTCAATGCCATCGCCTCGCTCGCGTCGGTTCCGCTGGCTGCCTGGCTGGCGGGACGCTTCGGCAAGAGGATTGCCCTAATAATCGGCCTGTCTCTCGTCTGCTTGGGGAAGATGCTCTCGTGGTGGCTGTTCAACCCGGCACTGCCATGGCTGCAGTTCGGTTATTTCCTCCTGATCGGCCCGGGCATTGCATTTCTCTGGATCTTGGTGCCATCGATTCTGGCTGATATTTGTGATGCCGACGCAAGGAAGACCGGCCTGCATCGCCAAGGCATGTTCAGTGCGGTCTATACCTGGGTGGTTAAAGCCAGCGTGGCTGCTTCCCTGATCCTCGGGGGGTGGCTGATCGCGCTGGCCGGGATCGGGGGAGGAGATGAACTTGCCACTTCAGATGATATTTTTACCCTCCGCCTGCTTTTTGGCATCGTGCCTGCACTTTCGATTTTTGCAGCGGTGGCTTGTGTGTGGAAGACCCGTGACGCGCATCCGGGCGCTCACCAGCATCAGGAAAGCATATGATGGAAACAATTGAGAAAAAACCAGTCTACGAGGATGGCCGTCCCAACGCGAATTTGCGCCTGGATGCCCGCGACGCAGGTATTGTCTTCCGGCATGGCAGTGGCCCGAATGGTTGCGACGAACTGGGAGCGCGCGAAGCGAGTGTGGTTTATGAGAACGGTGTGTTTCATCTATTTTATGACGGTGCCAAAGCCAACGAAGGGTGGCTCGTTTGCCTGACCACTTCGACAGACCTTCACAATTGGACCCGGCACGGACCCGTATTGAATTTTGGACAGCCCGGACAACCCGACTCTGCGACAGCGACATCTCCCTGGTTTCACCGAGAGGGCGGACTCGTGCATATGTTCTACCTGGGCTCGCGGTCGGCATCCCCCAAGCCGGACTGCGTGCCTGCACCGCCTTATTTGACTTGCAAGGCCGAGGCAGAGTCATTGTGTGGTCCATGGACGAAACGCTACGACGTGCAAGTGATCGATCCGCTTCCCGGGAGCTACTACGGAGAAACCGCCTGCCCCGGGTATCTCTTTCGCTACGAGAGCAAGTTGCGCATGTTCTTCAGCGCTGCCGCCGGTGACATCCTCCCCAATGGGCAGGTGCTCATCGAACGCACTCTCGGACTCCTTTCCAGCGACTCTCCGGACGGTCCGTGGGAGGTTCCCTCCGGACCGGTCCTCCCACAATCCGAACAGATCGAAAATAGCAGCCTTTACTACGAATCCGCCACCGCCACTTGGTTCCTTTTCACCAACCACATCGGAATCGAAAACGGCTTGGAATACACCGATGCCATATGGGTTTATTGGAGCCGGGACCCTCTGAAATGGGATCCGGCTTGCAAAGCAGTCGTTCTCGATGGCTTGAATTGTAGCTGGAGCAGGCGCTGTATCGGGATGCCATCCGTGCTTCCCTGCAATGGAATGCTCGCTCTTTTCTATGATGCGCCCGGCGGCACCTCAATCGGCCACATGCACCGAGACATTGGGATCGCATGGCTTGATCTCCCCCTCACGCCGCCGGAATCTCAAAATTCGACAGGGTCGGCGCTGCAATAGAAAAGGTTTTTCAAACGGGTGCGGGGGACGATGGATGGGCACCCACCCAGGGTAACGCCGCGAAGGGTGTTCGATTTCGGAAGTCGCCTTGCGGCGGGAAGCCGTCACGATACGCTTAGTCTGACAGCCTTTTCGAATCCCCTGCTCCCCTAAGCCGTAACCATGCAAAACCTCCCGGCCACTTGCTTGATCTTTTTGCGCAAAGGTGCGTCGTTCAGGCAGTTACGGATCGCAGAGAATACGCCCCTGCCTTCACTCCTTCCTTTGCGCAAATATCTGCGGCGCAATTGTCTCGCGATGTTTTGCATGATCACGGCTAAGAAATACATGCGTGTCCATCCGGGTGTTCATCCAAAAAGAGCATTGATGTGTCAATAAAACATGCTTGACTTGGGAAAGGTTGTGCCTATGGTCATGCCATGGTCACAATTAGCCAGTTCAAGGCCAAATGCCTTTCCATCATTGCGGAGGTTGAGCGGGATAAAAAACCGGTTTTCATTACCAAGAATGGCAGAGTCGCCGCAAAGGTGGTTCCGGCTCAGGCCGAGGAAAATTCCTCCTTTTTTGGTAATTCCAAGAATCAGACGATCATCAGCGGGGATATCATGACCACTGGCGAATCCTGGGATGCAGAAAAGCCGGAGA
>CAZZCL010000077.1:0-14283 GCA_964652295.1 uncultured Chthoniobacterales bacterium | reverse complement strand
GCGCAACCGAGCCAGTCCCGCCGGGCCGCATAGTCGCCAGGGGCGCAGTTGCATAGTTGGCGGTGCCACCCCCGGCGCGTTCGGTTGGCGGCGCGAGCAGACCAAGGCGGACGCCAATCTCGCGCGCGCTCCGAGGCCGGGCAGCGGGATCCTTGGCAAGACAAGCCGCAACGATCTGCTCCCACTCCGGAGGAATCGCCCCGCCCGACACCCCGAAGGCGGTCCGCCGTTCTGCCATCAGCGGTGCTGTCTCGGAACGCAATTGAGAACCGATGTCGCCGCTGTGAAATGGAGGTTTGCCCGTGATCAATTCGTAAAGCGTGCTCCCCACGGAATAGATATCATCGCTGATCTGGGGGTTGTGCCCGGCCGCCTGTTGCGGGCTCATATACGCGAGCGTGCCAAGCGAAAGACTCTGGCTTTGCGCACTGCTCTGCATCGTGACCCTCTGAAGCGAGTCGTTCAGACTCCGTGCGATGCCGAAATCCATAATTTTGAGCTCCCCCGCGCGATTGACCAGAAGGTTCTCCGGCTTCAAGTCGCGATGCACAAGGCGCACGCTTTCATGCGCGTAGGCAAGCCCCTCAAGCAGTTGCGCGACCCACCCGCCGAGCTCGCCTGGTTCAAACACCTTGTGCGGACGAGCGATCCGAAGTTTTGAGAGTGTCTCGCCCTCCACATATTCCATGCAGATGCCCGCGCGGACATCGTCGCTGAAGAAATCGTACACGCGCACGATGTTCGGATGCGCCAGATCGAGACACACGCGCGTCTCGGATTTCAATTCCTCGATGGCCGCCTTGTCGAAGCGCAGCAATTCGGGAATGAATTTCAGAACAACATCCCGTGATAATTTTTCATCAAACGTCTGCCACACAACGCCCATGCCTCCGCGCCCTATACAACGCCGGAGTGTGAACCGGTCGAAGACCCGGTCACCCTCACGATCGCCGCGCAGCGTCGCTCCAAAATGGAATTCGTTGAGATCGATCCCCGACACAGGCAACAGCCTAGCGAGGGACAGGCCCTGCGATCAAGCGAGATTCCACCAGAAATACACCATGCCCGACCGCAACCAAAAAAAAACTTGGCAAATGACCAACCCTCGCCTACCGATGCCGTCTTCTTTAACCACGAAAACTTCCTTCCTGCATGAAATCTTCGCTGTCCTTGGTCCTCTCCGCATTTCTCGTTGCGACATTCTCGCTGGGCGCACTCACCGGTTGCGTCACCCCGCGCGGCGTAGCCGACCGCTCGGAAAATCGCCAAGACCGGCATGAGAACCGGTACGATCGGCGTGAAGATGTGCGCGACGCGAGGTTCTATACCGGTCCCGGAGATCGCGTTGAAGACGTTTACGATCGCCGCGAGGACGTCATCGACCGGCGCGAAGATTACATTGACCGCCGGACGTGGGGCGATACCCGGCGCACATGGTAAGGCTTCATCGCCATCATGGCGCGCACCAGGACCAAACCCAATTGTGCCGTGAAACGTCACCGAGATGCTCACATCCGTCCTCCGACACTAAATCCTCCGACCAGCTGTATTTCACATTTCATTCTCTGCACAAAGCGCTGCCCATAGCGCGGCTCGCTCCACATCGTTCGCATCGTATTACCTCATGAAAACCAACTCGCACACCACACTCTTCACGGCTTTCTTTTACAGCCTTCTCGCAGCTGTCAGCGCATTTGCCCAAGATAACAGCAAGCCTAACATCCTCGTCATCTGGGGCGACGATATTGGCATCTCAAACATTAGCTTTAACTCCCGTGGACTCGTCGGCTACCGCACGCCGAACATTGATCGCATCGCCACCGAAGGCATCGCTTTTACAGATTATTACGGCCAACAGAGTTGCACTGCAGGCCGCGCGGCCTTCGTTGGAGGGAACAATCCGTTGCGAACCGGCATGACCAAGGTCGGGCTGCCCGGCGCTCCCGAAGGCTGGCAGACAACCGATATCACCATTGCCGCCGCACTGAAAACCCAAGGCTATGCGACCGGGCAATTCGGCAAGAACCATTTCGGCGACCGCGACGAACATCTGCCAACAAACAATGGGTTCGACGAGTTTTTCGGCAATCTCTATCACCTCAATGCCGAGGAGGAACCCGAACATCCCGACTACCCCAAGGATCCGGAATTTCGCAAAAAGTTTGGCCCGCGAGGAGTCGTCAGCGCCACCGCAGGAGGAGCGATTGAAGACACAGGACCACTCACGAGAAAACGCATGGAAACGGTGGACGACGAAACGCTCGCCAAAGCCATTGATTTCATCGACCGCAAGCAGAAAACAGGAGAGCCTTGGTTCTGCTGGTGGAACGGCACGCGCATGCACTTCCGCACCCATGTCAAAGAGGAAAACTCCGGGGTGACGGGGCTGGGGGATTATGCTGACGGAATGGTGGAGCACGACGGACACGTCGGCCAGTTGCTGGACAAGCTCGAAGAGCTGGGGATCGTCCAGAACACCATCGTGATGTATTCCACGGACAACGGCGTTCACTACAACACGTGGCCCGATGCGGGCATTACGCCGTTTCGCAGCGAGAAAAATTCCAATTGGGAAGGTGCCTTTCGCGTTCCGGCCTTTGTTCGCTGGCCCGCACAATGGCAGGCGGGCGTTGTAAAGAACGGGATGGTCGCCCACCAGGATTGGTTTCCCACATTTCTCGCCGTGGCCGGCGAGCCGGATATCAAAACGAAACTGCGGACAGGTTTCGAAGCCATTGGGCGCACGTACAAAAACTACATCGACGGCATCGATCTGAACGATTATCTTTCCGGAAAATCCGAGGAATCTCCAAGGACCGAGTTTTGGTACGTCGGCGACACCGGTGAGATCTTGGCAGCCCGCGTGGGACGTTGGAAAGCGGTTTTCATGGAGAACCGGGCAAAAGGGATGCAGATCTGGCGCGAACCATTCGTTACACTGCGCGCACCCAAGATCTTCGACCTGCGTGGCGATCCGTACGAGCGCGCAGACGAGAGCGCGAATGTGTACGACGATTGGTGGCTCGACCACGCATTCGTCTTCGCGCCGTTTATGGCAAGAGCTGCCGAGCTTGCTCAAACTCTGAAAGAGTTTCCTCCAAGCCAATCGCCCGGTTCCTTTAATCTCGACAGGGTTCAAAGGATGCTTGAGACCCAATCAGGCTCGCATTAAACCGATCCTTGATTTTCAGCATCCCTGCCGGATTTACAAACCAAATAGAAAAACCGCGCTACTTCCGGATGCGCAGGCCTTAGCCATTCTGGCAACAACCCTGCGCATCCGGAGCTGCGTAACTGAAGCTGAAGCTGAAGTCGTGCGCCAGAGTGCGACTTAACCTTCAGTTGTCACACCCGCTGCGCGTGCAGCCGCTTCCAATCTGCCAATTTTGGCTTCCAGACTTGCCGAATAGCGCCGCTCTTCAAGAAGCGCTTCCTCCAAGTCGTGAACGCGCTGTTGCAAGTTGATCTTGATACTGGATGCAGCCGGTTCCGTGCGTCCCTCACTCGGCAGAGCCCCGGAATCCACAGCCCCTTCTCCCGCATCCGGCTCAGGAGACATCATCTCCTGCAAATCGCTCAATGCCACCCGCTCCCCATCGCAACAGTTCAATACCGTGGTTTGTTCATCGATTTCGCCCGCATCAAGAAACTCTTTGAGCGCTCCAAGTGTGGTGGGACCGTACAACTGATCGAGGGACACCTCGATCAGCCAATCCATATTTAACTCCGGGATCATGGGCGCTTTCACCCACTCGCTTTTGTCGGTGGAAATTTTATCCAACGGGGATACCAGAGCCTGATCGGCCCACGCTTTGAGTTTCTCCAACTCCAACGGACCGAACACTGTCCCATCCTCGTGTTTAAGAAGGTAAACCTGTGAAGACACATTCATAAGGGGAACAGGATTACGATGCGTGTGAGCTGCCGCCTGCGCAAGACCAAAGCTGAGCCAATCATTTCATCCCGCCAGCAGAATTTTCCAGCGCAACCCTGCGCAACGCCCGTGCAGCAGAGGACGGCTCCCGGCGCTTATTGCTGGAGTTGGAGCAATTGAGAGGCGGGCTGGTCGCGCTGGCGTTGCGCACGCCAACCTGCGCGATACTTGATGATCCAATCTAGTAACGCTCTCTCGAACCCGATGTCACGTCCGATCTTTTCACTTTCGATCCACTTATGTCGAAGAATTTCCTCACGCTCCGCAAGAAATTCCTTGTAGAGTGCGGAATTCTTTAAGAGCGCAGGATCGTTACGGTCGGACCGCGTCACATTGTCTTTCATAACAACTTTATAATTGTTACGCCTTTGATGCGATCGGCGGATGACTGCGGAGCGACCTGGAAATGACTGTTGCATCAGCGTTTGCAGGAAGTGCGATGGCATCGCCAACGCATCCGAACAACAACCCGCATCCATCGGCAGGAGGGAAGTGCAGACGTGTGGGCATCGGAGCCAGCCTTAAGATGAGGCCCATGCGAGCGGATGCGACGCGAAAAAATGGCGACAGGAGTTGTCGTGGGTAGAAAGGCGACTACGCGGGGGGCGGACGTTGCACACTTGTAAGTTCATAATTGGCCAGACTGGCTGGTTTGCAAGGAGTTTCTGAGAAATTCCGCCGCTTCCATAAACGCATGCGCCGCGGCGGAACCGGGGTTGGAATAGACAACGGGCTTTCCGAGATCCCCGGATTCTCGAACCGCGATCTCGATGGGAATGCGGGCGAGCACTGGCACACCAAGCCGTTTCGCCTCGCGTTCGCCACCGCCCTCCCCAAAAATCGGATAGCGATTACCATCGTTTGGACAGAGGAAATAACTCATGTTCTCGATGACGCCGACAATTGGGGTGTTTGTCTTTAGAAACAGACCGCCGGCTTTACGAACGTCGCTGAGAGCGACTTCCTGCGGCGTGGTGACGAGCACTGCGCCGGACACTGCGAGAGTCTGCGCGACGGTCAGCTGGATGTCCCCGGTGCCGGGCGGTAAATCAAGAACGAGGAAATCGAGGCTGCCCCAGTCTGCTTGCTGTAAAAACTGCTGGGTGATGCGCGTCACGATCGGCCCGCGCAATAATGCCGGCGCTTCGTCTTCCAACAGCAAGCCCATGGACAGCAAGCGCACGCCATAGCGCTCCGGCGGGAGCAGACGCCCGTGTTCGCCCTCGAGAATTCCATCCCGACAGCCATACATCATTGCGAGGCTGGGTCCGTAAATATCGAGGTCACACAAACCCACATTGGCCCCGAGTTCCTGAAGTGCGGCGGCCAGATTTGCGGCCACAGTCGATTTGCCTACACCGCCTTTTCCGCTGGCCACCGCCAAAATATGGGCAACACCGGGAATCGCCTGCGGGGCGGGCATGCCTTGAGCCCGTGCGCCCGCTCCAGATCCTGGCGCGACCTGCGCCTCGCGATACTCCAGATCCACAGTCACGTCCTGTACTCCGGGCAGCGCCCGAAGCGCCTGCTGAGCTTCCGCTCGGATTTGTTCCGGCGCATCCTCGCGGCTGGTGGTCACATCCAGGCGGACGCGGACGCGACCGCCATCCACCTCCGCAGCCTTTAACATTCCGAAATCGACGATGCTTCGATTGTAGCCGGGAAACTTGACCTGTTGCAGCGCCTTGCGAACCAATTCCGGAGTCAGGGATTGAGAGGACATCAGGAAATGATTCGTTCCCACAGCTGTGGAAGGTTGCAACCAATAACGCTACACACCCACGGCACCTGCGGCCTGCAGTGTCACCGGGCCACTGCAACATCTGGGCGACTTTACTCGGAGGATTCCGAGCCGCCAGTCTTCCCGCCCGCCTTGCCGCCCCCTGCAATGATCACCTTCTCGGCAATCCCGCCAGTGGCGTCGGCGGTGACCCGAACCCGTTTAGCGCTCCTCAGATCTTCCAATGTGCCAGCACTGCCGTCTGCCTTGAGAATTTGTGTAGAGGACAACAACTCAAAACTGCGTTCTCCCGTCCTGGCATTTTTCACCACCAGCGCAGTGTCCGACACCTGGGCAACAGCGCCGGCGGCGTTTTTGGGGAGTCTTTTGCCCTTTTTTTCTCCTTCGCCATCTTCAGCAATGACGTGGGAGGCTGTGGCGAGAACGGCAATGGCACAGAGAAGAGGCGCGATCGTTTTCATAATAGTGAAGTAAAAAGCTCGTGCTGCACGGTACGACGTCAACCCCTATTTCACGCATTCGGGAAGGGCCAGACGCCCGCCGCCCGCATCCCAAGAAGCACCACGCCCGCGTATACCCCTGCCAACAAGTCATCCCATACAATGGTGCCGGGCCATCGTCGCTTCTCGATCCAATGCACACCGGGCTTGAGAACGTCGAAAACGCGGAATGCAAGAAATGCTGCGGCAAACCCTTCCGGAGTTGCCGGGAGCGGAAGCAGACATAACGCCAGCGATTGACCGGCAACCTCATCAAGCACCACCTGCCGGGCGTCCTTGGCAAAGTAATATTTTTCGGACCAACGCTCCAACGCGGCAGCGGCGGCTGTGGCAACGGCAGCAAGCGCGGCTGCAGCAAACTGCCACCAGATTGGAGCGGCAACAGCCAGACAATACAGACCAGCGGCTGTGACCAGCGACGCGACAGTGCCCGGAGCGACTGGCACATGTCCGCAGCCGAAGAATGCCATGGCAAGATCGCGCGGATCCCAGCGGGTTGCTGGTGCAGCAGTCACTCCATCAGCGCCCTGACGCGCGATGTAAAACTCCTCGTTGCACCGCAGGCGCAACCTGAAAAAGCGCGCTCCCACCGCCTGCGACAGCCCCAAGGCTTTGAGCAGGCCTGCGGCTGCGCGAATCACCGGGCGTGGGAGGCGAATCCAACGCGCGAGAAAATGCGTGTAATGGCCGAGCGAATAATTTGGCGAGAACGGCCTGCTCCACGAAGTGTATCCCCGGGGCAGCCGCGCGTCGACAGAGCCGGGACAATGGCGGACGATGCAAAGGGTTTCGACTGCGGGATAGAGGGCCATTGTGTGCGCCACGCTTTCACCGCCGACTTCATCGCCGGGCGCAAACCAGACAAGCGTCGCCGCCTCCTGCCGCCCGCGCGCAAGCGGCCACCCTTGACGGCCTGCCTCATCGCGCACGACAAAATCGTAAGGTCCCACTGCCGCAAGGGTCGGTCGACCGCCGCACAGCAGTTCCAGACGCGCAAGAATCGCCCGCACGTTGATCCGCAGACCTTCCACTTCAAAAAACAACTCAACCTTAGTCATGGCTGAACGGCCCAATCCCCTCGATTTCATCCTGTCATCCACCCGGAATCAACTTCAAAAACCCGGCCATCCCAACCAGATCAAGTTCCGTCCACGCAAGCCACGCGGCTGCAAGCACGGTCACCGCCGTTGCCCCGATAATCCATGGATTCTTCAGCAGTTGCTCAGGTTCCAGCCGGGCTGCTTCGCTCGTCATCGCTTCATTGAAATACACTATGATCGCCGCAATCACGACGGGAAACACGAAGATTAAATTCGGCCGATATACCGTGATCGCCACACCCATGCCGAAGCAGAATAAATTCGCGTAGGTGATCATGGAAATCACAAGGCTTTTCTCCGTATAAACAGCGAACGACTTGCGGTAACTGGCGCTGCGTTCGGCGTCATTGATGAACCGAAACTCGGCATACCGTTTTCCCGCCATTAACAGGGCTCCGAAAAACCACCACGCCATCACGATGGAAAGGGGCGGCATCGAGTTCCACGGCGCAAGCGCGAACCACCCCAGCCACAACCGCACCGGATTGTTGAATGACTCGGCGATAACATCCAGGAACGCGCGGTCTTTCAACCGCAACGGGGGGACATTATACACCAGCCCCGATGCCAGCAGCAACGCCAGCGCCGCAGCATACGCCAGATTGAAGAACACAAACGCCATCCCGAACCCCGCCGCGATCAAAAGCGCCATCAAAAGATACAGACGCGGCACGCTCACCCGTCCCGAGGGAACGGCACGATAGCGTTTCGTCGGATGATTCCGATCAAAGGGCGCATCGAGGATCTCGTTGAGAATATAGTTTGCCGACGCAACGAAACACGCCGGAATGAGAGACAACCCGATCTTCCACACCAGCTCCGGCAACGTTTCAGAACTCAGTGGCAGCTCCAGCAAGGCGACCGCCACCATATGGCCAAAGACGATAAACACGTTCTTCAGCCAGTGATCAATCCGCATTACGCGGATATAATCCAGCAGGCCACCCCGGGCGGGTGCTGCGGAACTCTGGTTTTCCGTACTTGCGGTCACAACGCCCCTTCATGGCGTGCCGCACATTAAATGCAACCGCTGTTTTCCGTTTCAACCCCGATCTGGCCGACCTACGATTCCGGGCTTGCTCGCGCAGCTACGCGCACGCAAGGTTCTTTAATTATGTCCCGCCCCGTCACCCTTTTCACCGGCCAGTGGGCCGATCTTCCCCTCGATGAACTCGCGCCTCTCGCAAAAACCATGGGCTACGATGGCCTGGAATTGGCGTGTTGGGGCGATCATTTCGATGTCGTTCAGGCGGCCGAAAGCGACGCCTATTGCCAGTCCCGCTGGGACATCCTCACCGCAAACGGGTTGGATTGTTTTGCGATCTCCAACCATCTCGTCGGACAGGCCGTTTGCGATCCGGTCGATGAACGCCATAAAAGCATCCTCCCCCCCGAGGTCTGGGGCGATGGCGAATGCGAGGGCGTCCGCACCAGGGCGGCCGAACGGATGAAACTCACCGCCGCTGCGTGCCGCCGTTTCCTCAATACGCGCCCCGGAGGAGCCCCGCCCTACCCCGCGGTCGTCAACGGATTCACCGGCTCCCCCATCTGGCATTTGCTATACGCATTTCCGCCACTGCCGCCCGATGCAGTCGGGCGCGGTTTCGAGGATTTCGCCCGGCGTTGGAACCCCGTTCTGAACGCGTTCGACCAGGCCGACGTCAATTTTGCGCTTGAAGTGCATCCCACCGAAATCGCGTTTGATCTTGCGACCGCACGTCGCGCCATTGAGGCGCTGGGCGGTCATAAACGTTTCGGAATCAATTACGACCCTTCCCATCTCGGGTATCAGGGCGTGGACTATATTCGCTTTGTGCGGGAACTCGCTCCGCGCATCCATCATGTGCACATGAAAGACGTCTGGTGGGATCACGGCGACGGATCGGTGGGCGTGTTCGGTGGCCACACCGATTTTGGAGACCCTGCGAGGTACTGGGATTTCCGATCGCCCGGCCGCGGCGATATTCTGTTCGAGGATATCGTTGTCGCGCTCAACGATATCGGATATCGCGGGCCGCTCTCCGTCGAATGGGAAGACATCCGCATGGACCGCATCCATGGCGCGACGGAGGCAGCAGAGTACGTGCGTAATCTCGATTTCCCCCCCAGCGCGCTTGCCTTCGACGCGGCATTCGAACGCAAATAATTGCGGACGGAGGTGGTGAGATGAAAACCGTCCCACACCTCAGCCTGAACAGGCGCGGATCTCAGCTCAGCTCAGCGCAGATTATTGTGATCTCTCGGGCGTTGGCGCCGATTCGAGCACAGTCAACCCTTCAGGCGTAAGTTCGAAGTTGGTTGTTTGCGCTTTTCGCATATGAATCGGCTCCTCGAGTCCGCAGGCCTGCCTCAGGTTTTTCGGACCGCCTCCTGCCCCGGTCTGGGGCCAAGAAACTTGGAAAGCTGGGAGCGAAGACTGGATCCCTTTCCAACCGCACATTCCCAAACAACAAACACCTCCCATCCCGCCTTTTTGAGGGCGAGTGCATTTCGCGCATCCCGCTTGACCGTTTCCTCCCGCTTATTCTTCCAGAACTCGGATCTGGTCGATGGACGAACCCTTCCATTGGGGCAGTTGTGGGAGTGCCAGAAACAGCCATGAACGAAAATGGCTTTTTTCCTTGATGGAAAAACCAGATCCGGTTTCCCCGGCATGTCTTTCCGGTGCAAACGGAAGCGATACCCCATGCGATGCACGAGTGAGCGGACGGTCAACTCTGGCTTCGTGTTCTTGCCACGAATCCTCGACATATTGAATCTGCGGACAGGCGGGGAATGCACATCCATAACTAATCAGGGCATGGTCAGGAGTAGCTTGTCACATCGACAGTCTCCACCGTGTTGTACAGGCATTGGATGGCGGCTGAGGCGATGCGAAATTGGCTGCGCCGCTTCGTGCGGCCACTGCCGGAAGCCATCTCCAGCTTGATTCCCGGATCGTAATAAATCGCGCCTGATGCCACGGCTCTCAGAAAGAGGAGAGGATCGGTGCCCTTAGCCAGCCGTACCCTTGCTCCATAGGCATACTGGCGCCGCGGCTCGTCGCGCCTTGCCGACCGAACATATGCTGCTTTGTCATGCTTGCGCGACCAGTGTCGAAGCATGGACTCGAACGGCCACGCGGCCGCGACTTCTCCGTTGTCGCTGCAGATTGCCAGCCCGCCGGAGGCATCCGAGATTTTGCCCGACAGCGGTTCGTAACCCCGCATATGCAGCGTGAGTCCGGTTCTCGTGTTTCGCTGGCCAAACCGGAAAATACCCCCGAAGTTCATGCGATCCGATCTTCCGCGTTGATCGGGATAGCCGTATTTCCGGACGAAAGCCTCAACGCCTTCCAGTGCGTAATATCCGAGCGAAGGTTCAGGGGTGATAAGCGTGATAGCGCCTCCGAATCCGTGCCCATCAAGGGTTGGCACGTGGTGCTGCTTGATCTCCCATCCCATGTAGTCGGGTTCAGTCTCACTGTTCTTGGGGATGCCAAGCTCCGCTTCAAGGGTAAATCCACCGCATTGTGGCGCGATACATGGAGCGATTTCTCCATCGGATTTCAACTGTTTGGAATCGATCCACCCTTTGCGGTGTACCGCTGCAAGAGCAGAGCAAAGGGCTCTTGTTGTGTCGGGGGCATCTGTTGCCGGAATCTCGGCAAGCACGCCGCGGGCCGGCTTTTGAATGGACGCAAACTCGCGGGCGATCGCGGTTTCCGGGCCAGCAAGGTACGCAAGAACTCGCCCGGATGCAGTGGGACCGAGAAATAAAACACGCCCTTCACTCCTTCCTGCCAGAAGCGTTGAAGGCGCCTGCGCGCAGCCTCGGAGAACGCCGGACAACCGGACTTCCGGGTATTGAGGATACAGAATGAGCTGCGCCGCAGGCGCGAGGCGGGGTAACTGGCCCCGTCCAAGCCAGGCAAAATCCAGCGGAGCCTTAAAAATCGTATTCTGAAAGCTACCCTTAGTGTGAATGGCCCTGCAGGGCAGCATGTTCAGCACTCCGAATCCGGGTCCGAGGTAAATCTGATTTTTTGAATTGTCATTCGCAGCGAGGGCTTTGGCGTAGATTCGCCACGCACCTGACTGGGCAAACCGGGTTTTAAGCTCGTCGAGAGTCACTTTTTCAATACCATGAGCATTTGCGACGCGAGATACAAACGAGGTCTTTGTGAAGAATGCGTTGCATTGTCGCCATAAAAAGACTGGTGCAGGGAAAAAAACCGGACATATTGGCCTTCATGTCGTCCAGTTCCGTATTTCGCCGCGTCCGCTGGATATTCAGCCAAGAGCAGATTGCCTCCCACCTTGGCAGAACAATCCGGACAGTGCGGCGGTGGGAACGGGGAGAATCTCCAATCCCCGACATGGCAATGGCGTCGCTTCGTGAAATGCTGAACGGCACCGCCTTTCCACGGGTTGCAGAACCCGAAGCCGCTTACAGTTTTCGACCTACGCCCGCTTTTCGCTTTATCGACCTGTTTGCCGGAATCGGAGGCACCCGGCTTGGTTTTGAGTCGGCAGGCGGCGAATGCGTGTTTACATCTGAATGGGACAAGTACGCCTGCCAGACATATCGGGCAAACCATGCAGATCTCCATGAGATCCGGGGCGATGTCACTCAGATCCATGTCTCGGATATTCCCGAACACGACGTGCTTGTGGCCGGTTTCCCATGTCAACCATTCAGCCTCGCGGGCGTAAGCAAGAAGAACAGCCTCGGAAGGCAGCACGGTTTCCTCGACAAAACACAGGGGACACTATTCTTCGATGTTTCAAGAATCCTTAGGGAAAGGCGTCCGAGGGCGTTCCTTCTTGAGAACGTTAAGAATCTCCGCAGCCATGACCGGGGAAAGACTTTTGATATCATTCTGCGAACTCTCAGGGATGAACTGGGATACTCGGTAACCGCGAAGGTGATCGATGCCGCCGCCTTCGTTCCGCAGCATCGCGAACGAATTTTTATCGTTGGGTTCCGGGACGCGGAGCCTTTCGATTGGGACGCTCTCGACATCCCAGAACCAGGCAGCGGCCCGAAGCTCAAGTCTGTGCTTCACAGCGCGGAAGAACCACCGGAACCGCACTTTACGCTGGAGTGCCGAGGGTGCACCGTGGTGGCAGATCGCTACACGCTCTCCGATCATTTATGGAATTACCTCAAAGAATATGCCGCAAAGCACCAAGCTATGGGAAACGGATTCGGGTGCAGTGTTTTCGGGCCGAACGATGCTGCAAGAACCTTGTCGGCCAGATATCATAAGGATGGTAGTGAGATCCTCATCGGGCAGAAGCGGAAGAACCCCCGGCGTCTGACTCCGAGGGAGTGCGCGCGGCTCATGGGTTTTCCGGATTCATTCAGAATTCCAGTGAGCGATACTCAGGCGTACAGACAATTCGGGAACAGCGTAGTGGTGCCCGTTGTCGAGGCGGTCGCAGCTGGAATCGCAAAGGTGCTCCGAGGGGAAACAATGATACCGCGAACCAACAGGATGCAGCTGCTTCTCCCGAACCTCAATGGAACCCGCCCGATGCGTGCCGCCTGAAACGTCCTCCCGCCCGGCTCAGCCTTTGAGCAGCGGGATCGGCGGACTTTCGCCTATGCGGATTTCGAGATCGATTTCCTCACCAAGTCGCTCCCGCAATCGCCGTACGATTTCTTTCTCCGCTTCACCGTCGATGTTTTCCTGAAGCATTTTTTCGCGCGCCATCAGGTTGAGACTGTTCACTTCAAGCTCCACATCTTCGGGGTTGATCTTGTTCCACAATCCGTCGCGCAACATGCGCACCTCGAGATTCAACGGCTCCACGGAAAGAATCCGCGCGGGCGGCAGGTTTACCGTCGCTTTTCCCTCGTCCATCACGACCGAAAACGGTCGGCTCAGGTCGAAGCCCGCTTTCACCTCGTAAGTGCCCCGCAGCTTCACGCGCTTGGTGCTCCCAAGCCACGTGTGATCCATTTCGCGCTCAACAAGCGTTTGGCGGCTGGTCAACGCAAGCTCGAGGATGCTGCTGCTTTGTTCGTAAACGACCGTGTCGTTCACAACGACGCGCGGTGTGATATTGGCTGTGTCGGAAATGGCTTTGCGGACGCGCTCGGCGACTTCCATGCCTTTGTCCACGACGGCGCCAGGCGCTTCGAACGCCTTGCTGAACATTAAAAACGCAAACGCGGTGGCAATTGCGGCCAACAGCACGAACGCCAGCGCCCAACTGAGTTTACGGCGCGGTGCGTGGCTCCGACTCTCTGCCGCAGAAGAGTCCTTGGGCGCGATAGCGGGCAGAGCAGCTCCGGGGTCCGGCCCCGGCGCCTCCGCGGAGGCAGGGCTCTCCGGATGCTTGTGCATATCGTTCTCGTGATGGTCGTCCTCAGCCACGGACTACAGACTATTGGAATCCTATCTCGGTGTTCAAGCGCCGATCTTGCGCCAAGCCCCTGCGTTGGAAGGGCGTCCTTCAGCAAGAAACCGTTCCTCGAACTGCGACCGGGTGCGCTCCGGGTCGGAAGGAAAGGCTGCATACACAAGGCCGGCACAGGCCTCAGCGGAAGCGGCAGCCTGCGCAAAGTACTCAGCGTCATCGGTCAACAGCCGCAGCTCGCCTCCGGGTGCCAGCGCGCAGGCGGCATCCTGGAAAAACTCAGGCTGAAGCAACCGGTTCGCCGCATGGCGCCGTTTTGGCCATGGATCGGGGAAGAGCACATGCAACACCTGCACGCTGGCAGCCGGGATGAGCCATCGCAATGCGTAAGAAATCTCAAGGTGCAACACGCGGACGTTGTTCAATCCAGCTGCGGCACAACGCCGACAAGACTTCACGACGCGCGGCTTCCGCCGTTCGATTCCCAAAAAAGCATGACAGGGCCGACGCAGAGCTTCCCCGCAGAGAAAACGTCCATCGCCGCATCCCGCGTCGACTTCCACAGGGCACCCCCCGAACAACGCGGGAAAATCGAGCCGCGCAACAATATTGGGCGGCAACTGCAGGGCAGCGGCGCGTCGGGCAAGTTCGGCGCGGGCAG
>CAZZCL010000076.1:0-14423 GCA_964652295.1 uncultured Chthoniobacterales bacterium | reverse complement strand
CCGGATTGCGATAGACCTCGGCCGGAGTTCCAGTCTGCACCAGACGGCCTTCGCGAAGAATGGCGATGCGGTCAGCCAGGGCGAGTGCATCGTCGGGGTCATGCGTTACAAGAATGGCTGTGGCACGAACCTTGCGGAGGATGCCGCGCACATCGGCGCGTAACGCGCGGCGCAGGGCGGGATCGAGGCTGCTAAATGGTTCGTCCAGAAGAACTACCGTTGGCCGTGGCGCGAGGGCGCGGGCCAGGGCGAGCCGCTGGCGTTCTCCACCGGAGAGTTCATGTGGGAAGCGGCGTTCCTTACCGGTTAAACCCGTCATTGCAAGCATAAACCCCGCTGCAGCCTCCCGCTTATTGCGCGGGAGTTTGTGCAAGCCGTAAGCCACGTTAACGGCCACGGTCAGATGCGGGAACAACGCGCCGCTTTGGAGTACAAGACCGACGCCGCGTTTCTCGGGAGGAACCCATGTGAGCGGGCCTGCGACGCATTGTCCGGCTATGCGGACTTCTCCGTCGTCAGGCGTCTCAAGACCGGCCGCCAGATGCAGAAGCGTTGTTTTGCCGCTGCCGCTTTCGCCTACGAGGGCAAGAATTTCGCCGTGGCCTACGGCAAGATCGATCTCTGCCACTGCAGGACGCTCCACGCCACGGTAGCGCCTGGATATCGCGTGAAATTCAAGAGGTGGAGAGTTAATGGCTTTAGGGCGAAGGTTTGGCGGCGTTGGGATCGCGGATGTTGGAGGCCAGAAAGGGAGCGCACACTGCGAGTGCCGCAGCACTCATTACGACAATCGTCAGCGAAGGAATGGAGCACTCCTGAATGCGTCCCTCTTTTGCAAGACCGAACGCGACGGTTGCCAGTGTTTCGAAATTCGCCGGGCGCAGAATCATGGTCAACGGCAGTTCCTTGAGGATATCGACAAAAACCAGAACGGCAGCTGCGAGCACCGTCCGGCGAAGCAGAGGCCAATCGACACGCAGGAACGTTGCCGCTGGGCCGTGTCCAAGTGCGCGTGAGATATTGTCCAACTGACCGCAGACGCGTTCTGCGCCGGCACGGATGGGATGGTGAGCCACTGCGAGAAACCGTACAGCATAGGCGAACGCAATCGCTCCGAGTGTACCGCTCAACAGTGGCAGCGTGGCGGCGATCTCGTGTGTGAAATTGTCCAGCTGGCCGAAGAGTGTCATCACGCCAACCGCAACCACCGCTCCGGGGATGGCATAGCCAAGATTCGCGAAACGGATCGCGCCCCGCAACCAGCTGGCTCCATCCATTCGCGCAGTGAAAACGAGAAAGGATGCAATGGCTGCAATGCCCGATGCTGCGCCCAACGCCAGGGATGCGCTGTGCAGAGTGCGCGTGTAGAAATCCATAAATGCCGCAGTGTCCGCGGTTTGCCATGCCCAGACAGCGAGTTGCAACACCGGATAGAACAGCCCAACCGCGAGAGGCATCCCACACACCACTGCGGCACCGAACGCCGTTCCCCCGCGCAGTCTGCGCAACTGAAGAGGATGCGAGGCTCCGGCTTCCTCGGAAAAGCGTGCGCGGCCACGATGCAAGCGTTCCACCAGGAGAACGATGAGTACCGCGGCCGTAACCAGACCTGCGATTCGCAGCGCCGTGGTGCGATCTCCCAGTCCGAACCACGTTCGGAAGATGCCTTCGGTAAGCGTCGGGACACCAAACAAATGCACGGCCCCATAGTCGTTGAGCACTTCCATGATAACCAGGCTTAAGCCCGCGACCAAAGCCGGGCGCGCCAGCGGCAGTGCCACGGTAAAGAACACGTCTGTTGGTGGGCGCCCGAGGGTTTGAGCAGCCTCAAGCACCGCACGGCGCTGCTGCGCGAACGACACGCTCGCCGCCAGATAGAGATAGGGATACAGCACGCCTGCCATTGACGCGGCAAGCAGGCCGTATCTCAGCCCGGCTTCGGCTGCCTGAAACCATTCCATACCCCACGCCTCACGAATGGCGAGCAGCAGCGGAATGGCCGCTTCCGGCACCTTGTAGAATGCGAATGCCGCCACGTAAGTCGGCACTGCGAGAGGCAGGACCAGCGCCCAGCGAAATACGGCGCGTCCGGGGAAATCGCAAGTGGCCACCAGCCACGCCGCTGGCACGGCGAGCAGGATGCACAGAGCGCCTACGGCTCCTGCAAGAACAAGGGTATTAAAAATGTAAGCGCCCAAAACGGTGGACGCGACGTGATCCCACGCAGGACCTTCTGCGGCGAGTCCGGCAAGTGCCGCCACCAGCGGGGCGCAAACGACGACGCACGCCACGAGTGCGCCTGTTGTCCAGGGATTGAAGCTGCGTATGAAGATCCGTCTCACCCCGTGCGAACCCGTGCGGTGACTATTCCCACCCGGCAAGATTAAACACGCGCACCGCCAGCCCGTTGAGTTGTCCTAGCACGGAAAGATTGAGCGGATCGGGACGGAACCGGCCCCAATGCTCCTGCAGATCGGACCATCCGACGTCTTCCACCACGGGATATTCGCATGTGGCGATGGAGAACGCGCGTTGAGCTTCATCGGAGACAAGAAACTCCAGCAAACGCACCGCAGCATCCTTGTTTTCGGTTGCACTCGCTACGCCGGCGCCACTCACGTTGACATGGACGCCGCGTTGTTGGCTGTCCTGGTTTGGGAAAAAGATGTTCACAGATTCGAATGCCTTTCTGTCGGCTGGATCATCCGATTCCGCCAGGAGCCCGAGATAGTAAGTGTTGACGATAGCCACGTCACCAAGCCCGGCTGCAACTGCGCGGATCTGATCACGATCGCTTCCCTGGGGAGGTCTCGCCATGTTAGCCCGCAGGGCTTTTGCCCAAGCCAGGGCCTCATCCTCCCCGTGTGCCGCGATGAGGGATGCCAGCAGGGATTGATTGTAAACGTTGGAGGAGGACCGCGCGAGAATGCGTCCCCGCCAACGATTTTCTGTCAGTGCCTCGTAGGTGGATAATTCAGAGGGGTTTACGCGGTCAGGCTTATAAACAAGAATGCGCGCCCGTTGTGTGAACCCGAACCAATAGTTTTCAGGATCGCGCAATGACGCCGGGATGCGCCCGGCAAGCGCCGGAGATTCAACTGGCTGGAGGAGGCCCAGCTCTTTTGCACGCGCCAAACGTCCGGCGTCCGCCGTGATGAGAATGTCTGCCGGCGAATTGGCACCTTCCGCCTTCATGCGTTCGATCAACTCATCCGCGCCGGCCTTAACCACGTTCACTTTTATCCCGGTCTGCCCTGTGAACTTACGGAACAAGGCGTCGTCCGCTTCATAATGCCGATGACTATAAACAGTGAGAGCGTCGGCGCTGACCGTGGGAGAGATGCCTGTCGCTACGGATGCAACCAGGAGAATCGTAAGGGCGGGCTGCAGAAAGGAAAACGCACTGCTTTTAAAACACACTCGCATCGGTCGACGTGTGCCAGCCGTGGTTCTCGGAGTCAAAAGCTTTTCCCGATACTCAACGTTCTGTGCAGGGATCAGGCAGGGTTGCGGGCTATATGTCATAAGGATTCGAGGAATCTTAACACGGCGTGGCGGTCGGTCTTCGAGAGCGCCTTGTATTGTTCGCGCGAGTGAGCGGCTTCGCCGCCATGCCATAAGATCGCTTCCTCGAGGGTTCGGGCGCGGCCGTCGTGCAGAAAGAATGTGTGGCCGCTCACAACGCGCGTGAGTCCGATTCCCCATAAAGGCGGGGTGCGCCACTCGGAGCCGTCTGCCTCGAAGTCCGGACGTCCATCGGCGAGTCCCGGCCCCATGTCATGCAACAGGAGATCCGTGTAGGGTCTGATCTTCTGGTTGGACACCTCGGGAAGGCCTTCCAATGTTGCGGTGGTGAATTCGGGATGATGGCACGCTGCGCAATTTAACTGTCCGAACAACTCCTCGCCACGGGCGGTCATGGGATCATCAGGATTGCGTCGCGCGGGCACGGCAAGGGTTTGGACATAGAACGTCACATCCTCCAGCGTTTCCCACGATACTTCGGCGCCTTCCTCGTTGCGATCGCCTGAGTACCCCGCAAGCGCAGGTGGCGTCACGCCCATGTCGTCAAGATAGGCGCTGGCGCTTTGAACCAGCAATGTTGGGTTGTTGGCTTTGAGACCAAAGCGACCGAGTTCTTTCCGTTCTGTCACGGGATTCCAGACACGGTTCGGACGGCCGGAGATACCGTCCCCATCGGCATCCTCCGGGTCGGCGAGGGCGAGGATAGCCTCCTCGGGGATCGCCTCGAGCAGACCGCGCCCAAAGACAGGTGGTGCCACGCGCGGTCCCATCAATATCTCATCGGGCAGCGGCACTTTCGCATCCACAATCCGGTAATGCGGGCGGCGCAAACTGACGCGTTCCCCGTCTGACAACTCCACCTCGAACTCGGTGTAATCGACTTCCATGCGGCCCTCAGCTCTTTCGCCGTAAACGGCACGGTCTGCCAACTGATTTCCCAAGCCTGGCACGGGCGGCGGCCCGCCGTCTGTGCGCCGGCCGGGCATGCTGACACGGAGAAAGAGCGAAGACAACGCCTCGCCGATTTTATCCGGACGCCCACGACCATCACGCGTGTGGCAGGCAATGCATGAAGCGTTGTTAAAGTGGGGACCCAGTCCGGGATTCACAGGCGCTGGCTCGGTGACAAATCGCGCCTCGAATTCGGCGTCGCCTTTAAGATGCCTCTCGAGCCGTTCGCCGGTGAGGTTGGGTGCCGGCGTGGCAAATGCTTCGCTTGAGGAAATAGGCACAGTCAATTCCCCTCCGGAAGCGGCGTCCGGGATCTTGTCCGCCTCGGTTTCAGACATTCCGACAGCGAATGTGCCGTGCGTTGCCGCAACCACAACTGCGGTTGCGGCAACAACGTGCCAGCCGCGCTTTCGCAGACTCATTCCACTGGTTCAGGCAGCCAGCCTTGCACCACAGGCAGAACCTCTTCCGCAAGCAGATCGCGTAGGGCGTTGCCTTTGGATGCTGCGCCGCCGATGGCAGAAGCAGCCGTTTCCAGATTGTCTCGAAGGGGGGCGGGCAATGCCTGCACCGCAGTACGGTATTCAGCGAGGGCGGTGCGTACCCGCGTTTCGAGTTGCGGATTCGATTCGGCGAGCCGCGGCTGTATTGCCGCTTCGTAGCTCATCGCGATTCCGTCAATGTTCAAAAGCACGTCATTGAGGGTATGCCCGCTGAATCGCGATTCGAGAAGCTCCGGATTTTTCTCCTGTGCAGGTTCCAGCAACTTCACGTTGGCAGATTCATCGGCGATGCCTGTCATGCCGTTTACGATTTCCTCGTAGGCAGCCGCCACGGTGGAGTATGGGCTGCCGCTTTGTCCGGCCTTAGCGAATTGAGCAGCGAACGCTGTGTCCCCCCGATAATCGGCGAGGAGCGCCGATGTGCGCGATTTAAAGACTTCGGTGGCTGCTTTGAGATAGTCCAGCTTGCGGGTGGCGCTTTTTAAAGCTGCAGCAGTTTTGTCCGCATTGGAGGGTTCCCCGCTTCCGTCGGAAAAGAGAAGGAATTCAATGACATGAAACCCCTTTTGTCCTTCGTCGAGTTTAGAGACAGACGCCGCATGGATACTTGCCGGGCCCGTGGTGTCATCGATGACCTTCAACAAGTCCGTGATGTTCACCGGCCAGCTGTCCAGCTCCGGATCGTGGCCTTCGGTGTCGACCGGTCCGAAGAGGAACGCTTCGCTGTGTTCCCAGGGGATGCGGGCCGCCCGCCAGGCGTCACGGGCAGCTTCGACGCTTTCCGAAGTCGTCTCTTCTGCGAGAGAGTTCACGGCAGAAAGCAGTTCCGCCGCTTTGACGTCGAGATCTGCGTAACTTTTGACGATGACAGAATCGGAGAACGCTTTGAGGGCGCTTTCCGCGGCTGCCGGAATGGAAAGGCTCCAGGAAACCAGAGCGCAAAGGGTTAAAAGCCGGAGCTGCGCGAAGTTATACGGGCGGCGGGTTTGTGTGAATGGAGTGGTGTGCATAATGAGTGCCGGTTAGGGTTCGATGGTGTTTTAGTTTAAAAGGCGAGGGTGAGCGCGACGCCGCCGTAAAAGAAATCCTCGAGGAGTTCGTCATCGGGACTGCTTACTGGATCGGCGTCGATGCCCCACGTGTATGCGACATACCCGCCGATCTCGATATTCTCGGTTAGGGCGTAAGCGGCGGATAGCAATACCGCGACGTGATTTGCCCCGTCGTGACCGTCGGCGATATAGCCTTGGTTGAACCCGAAAACCACGGCAGGCGACAGAACGAAACTTTCGCCAATCTCGAAATCCCGGCTGAGGGACGCCTCGGCAAACCAGCCTTCCGCTTCGAAAGAGTAGTACCAGTCGATGGCCGGAACAATGCCACCGGGCAATTCTCCATAGGATACACCGGCACCGACTTCGTTATCGAACTCGTTATCGTCGAGGAAACGCAGGTGGGTGTACCCGGCGTAGAACTCGAACCCGCCAAGTTCGAACCCATACTCGGCAAAGAGGTTCAACTCGGTATAGCTGGATTCCGGGCTATCGGCGTACCAAGCGCCCACGACGAACCCGGCATAACCGAGTTCAAAAGTGGTTCCGAAGAGGCTGTCGCCATCGAGATTATCGCGGCCTTCGGTGACGTAGCGACTGTCCCACGCGGCGGTGAGGGAGACTTCGAAAGGGAGTTCCTCGTCTGCCACGAGGCTTTCGGGTGGTGGCACCGATTTTGACGAAGGCTCAGTGGAGGCGATGGGAATGCCGGCTTGAGCGAGGATTGAGGAGAAGGCCAGGAAGCCGACAACAAGAGAGAGATGGCGATTGCTCAACATAACGACGCGATAAAAACGCAAGAAAATAGGGAGGTCAAGATCTTTTTGAGAGTGAATCGCAGATGCATAAGCGAGAATTTTCCGTTCTTTTTGCTTCATGGTTTCATTCGTTTTCTCCCTGTTCCGTCGCGCTTTCTCGTTTCCCTTATCCCGTTGCATCGACGTCGCTTCGCGGCACAATGAATCGTCAAACGGCAATGTCGCCCTGTCAGTATGCCCACTTCCACCGTCGAAGACTATCTCAAAAGCATCCTGCACCTTGAGGAACAGGGTCGCTCGCACGCTGAGTTTGACGGCATCACCGTCGGCGCTATTGCCGAGGAACTGCGCCTGACACCCGGCACCGTCTCCACCATGATGCGGCATCTTGAGGAGAAGGGCTGGATCGATTATCGGCCGCGCCACAGCGTTGCGCTTCGTCCCGAAGGACGGCGACAGGCCTTGAATGTCGTGCGGCGCCAT
Source organism: uncultured Chthoniobacterales bacterium (assembly GCA_964652295.1). Classification (GTDB taxonomy): domain Bacteria; phylum Verrucomicrobiota; class Verrucomicrobiia; order Chthoniobacterales; family CALDSX01; genus CAZZCL01. Next base: position 7,151 of record CAZZCL010000076.1, on the reverse strand, counting down.
CGGCTGATCGAAGCTTTTCTTGTGGAGATCATGAAGCTCGACTGGTCGGAAGTGCATGAGGAAGCCGAAATTCTTGAACACGCCGTCTCGGAACGGTTGCTCAAGCGCATCGACGAGATGCTTGGCCATCCCGCTCACGATCCGCATGGCGACCCGATCCCCGACGCAAACGGGCGGCTTGTCGATCAGGCGGGAAAACCGTTGCGCGACGTTTGTGCGGGACGAGCATATCGTGTTGTCCGCATAACGGGCATGGAGCCCGGTTTTCTTGAGTGGCTCCGGAGCAACAGTCTAATGCCTGGGGGCGTCGTTGAAGTGTGTGATAAGAACGAAGCAGCTGGCGTATTGCAGCTCAAGGTGGATGCATCCCGGCGGCAAGTGGCCATCGGGACTGAAGCCGCTGCGCAGGTGCTTGTGGAACCTGTAGGCGGGCGGACGCTGACTGGCAGGTAGGTGGGCTTTGGTGGCGCTGCGTGGGGATAGCTAAAGAAGAGACGATGGAGCGATCCGCTCCGAGGATTAGCCGTTGTCTTTATTCGGCGAGGCGCGTGTGCAGCGTGTCGATGTTTTCCAATGGCAACTCGCACACGCCACCTTTGCACAGGTACACCGTCGGACGGCCCGACCCCGTGCTGAGCGACTCGAGGAAGGCGCGCCGTGTGGCGTCTGCCGGCAGCGCGGACAGTTCCGAAGGGTCCGCATGAATGGTCACACGCCGTGGCAGCCACGCCTGTTGTACGGCGCGTTCGTGTGCGCTGCCGAAAGGTGAGCCGGCAAGAACCAGCTCGAGGGGTGCATGGAGAAACCAGCCTGCCGCGCACAATGCGAGCGGGAGTGCGGACGGTGCAGCGCGGATCCTGTCGCTTAATGACTCCAACGTTTCCCGCGCGCGCCGGATTCGTGTTGCATCGTCCAGCAAATGCCCGAGGCGCAACAGATTGAGAGCGGCGACCGAACCCGCGGCAGGTTCCGCTCCGTCGTAGTCTTCCTTCATGCGAACGAGGACATCCCTGGCGCTGGTGGCGCTTCCGAAATATCCTCCATCGGCGTCGTCCCAGAAGAGCGCGTCCATACGATTCTGCAGTTGTACCGCCCATCCGACATGGGCGGCATGCCCGGTGGCTTCGTAAAGATCGAGCAACCCTTGAATGACAAACGCAAAATCTTCGGCGTAACCGCATCCTGAAACCCGGCCGGCACGCCAGCTTCGCTGGAGATCTCCGGAGGATTCGTCCCACAACCGTTCGCGAAGAAATCCAACCGCGCGTGTGCCGACACTAAGATCGCTTTTGCGCCCGAACGCAGCCCCGGCTTTTGCGAATGCGGAAATGGCGAGGCCGTTCCATGCCGCAACGATTTTGTCATCCAGATGTGGGCGCGGGCGCGATGCGCGCCGTTCAACCATCTTGCGGGCAGAGGTTGCGAGGCGCGCACGCGCTTCTTCTGCGGAAATGTCGTGGAGCCGCGCGAGTGCTGTGTCATCCAGCCTGCGGTACAACACGTTCAGACCGTCCAGCTCTCCGTGCGGATCGCTTGAGGGCGGCACGTTGCCATCCCGGGACACACCGTACGCGTCGGAGAACAGGCGGGCGTCCTCGCCGAGAGCCGCCTGCACCTCCCCAGCGGACCATGCGTAGAACGCGCCCTCGCGTTTCTCCGCCGCGTCCGCATGCGGCAGACTGTCGGCGTCTTCGGCGGAATAAAACCCGCCTTCGGGTGCTGTCAGATCGCGCCGGACATAATCGAGAATGCGGGTGGCGGTGTCTCTGAAGGCCTCGTCCCGCGAGGCCAGCCACGCCTCGGTGTAAAGCGCAGCGAGCTGCGCCTGGTCGTATACCATCTTCTCGAAATGCGGCACATGCCAGCGCTCGTCGACCGAGTAGCGATGGAATCCGCCGCCAAGATGATCGTGAATGCCGCCAGCGGCGATTTTCCGCAGGGAATCGAGTGTAGCGGTCCGGCACCGATCTGCGGGGGCGGATGCGCTGCCGCCGTTTTTTGCATGGCGCAACAGCAAATGAAACGGCGTGGTACGTGGGAATTTCGGGGCACCGCCGAGCCCGCCGTACTCGGCATCGTAAGAACCGAGTAGGTGCGCGGCCGCACGTTCGGCGGCGGCTTCCCAATCCCGCTCCGCGGCGCACCCCGTTTCGCTCCGCTGACGTGAGGCGTCTTGCAAGGCTTTAACAATCTCCGTGCCCTGCCGTCGCAGGCGGTCCCGATCCCCCTCCCAAGCCGCGGCGATGCGCTCGATGACCGCTGGAAATCCCAGCCGGCCATGCCTGTCATCAGGCGGAAAATAGGTGCCTCCCACAACCGGCTGCAGTTCCGGGGTCAGCCAAACGCTCATGGGCCAGCCGCCTCCGCCGGTTGTGGCCTGCACAAAAGCCATATAAACACGGTCGATATCGGGGCGTTCTTCCCGATCGACCTTGATGTTTACAAATCGTGCATTCAGCAGTTCGGCGATCGCCGCATTTTCGAACGATTCGCGTTCCATTACATGACACCAGTGGCAGGTCGAATAGCCGATCGAGAGAAAGATCAGTTTATTTTCGTCGTGAGCGCGGCGGAAAGCCTCTTCTCCCCACGGATACCAATCCACGGGGTTATTCTTGTGTTGAAGCAGATAAGGCGATGTGGCGTTGGCAAGACGGTTCATGGCGTGTGGGCAGTCTCTCGCATGCCGTGCGGCGTGGGGCAACGCCGGAGCAACTTTGGGGCGACCTCGGGGCAACGATGAACGCTCGTGCAAACCGGCGCACCCGGCCGGCTTGCGGATCGCTCAATGTGCGTCATCGATGTTTCGCGGCAGATCACGTTCAAGAATCCGTAGGAACGCCTGTGCGGCTGTTTTGCCTGCGTCCGCTGCAGAAATGCGCGCGCCCGTCTCTGCCTGGAGCGATGTCATCCGCACGCCCGCAATACCGCATGGCACAATCGCGTCAAATGGCGTGAGATCGTTGCAAACGTTTAGCGCGAATCCGTGCATCGCGATCCAACGGCGCACACCGACGCCGATGCTTGCGAGTTTGCGGTCAGCGACCCATACCCCCGTGTAACCTTCGCGACGCTGTGCCGCGACGCCGTACTCGGCGGCTGTCTCGATCAAAGCCTGTTCGAGTGCACGCAGATACACGTGCAGATCGCGCTTGCGCCGGCGCAGATCGACGATGGGATAACCGACAAGCTGCCCTGGACCATGATACGTGGCCTGACCGCCGCGATTGATGGCCCGCACGGGCACGCGTTTGTCTGCGCCGGGGACATCGAGGCTTGAGCGGTCGGGTGTCCGTCCGATGGTGTAAACGGGCGGATGTTCCAGGAGCAGGAGGACATCCGGCAGACGCGAATCGGCGGCCTTTGCCGCGGTGAGTTCCTCTTGGATAACGAGAGCGTCATCGTAAGCGACCTGCCCGAGATGGCGCACTTCCACGGGCGTGTGCGGGATGTCTGAATGCGGACGGTCCGGGTTGTGTGCGAAGGCGGAATCCGGGTTTTGGCGCGTCATCGCGATTGCTGCATGCGGTCGTGCGTGTCCATGGCATGGAAATGGCTTAGTGCGATGGCCAAGGCATCGGCTGCATCGGCCTCCGGCGTTTCAGCAAGCTTCAACAGGGCGCGCACCATGAAGGCCACCTGTTCCTTGCGTGCCGCGCCACGACCGACGATGCCTTGTTTTACGCGTTTGGGTGCGTATTCATGGATGGGGAGCCCGTGCTGCGCAGCGGCGAGGAGTGCAGCCCCGCGCGCCGCACCGAGCAGGATAGCCGTGCGATGATTCTGCACGTAAACAATGGTTTCCATGGCGAAACTGTGGGGCGCATACCGGGTAATCAGAGTGGTGACCTCGGCATGAATGCGAACCAGACAATCCGGAGCGGACACACGTGCGCCGGGAACGATTGCACCCCATTCCAGGGCCCGCATGCTGTGTCCTGCGCGTTCGACCACCGCGAACCCCGTGGATCGCAGAGCGGGATCGATTGCAAGCACGCGCATCGCTCAGTGTAATGGTCCCGGCCCCCGGCGGCAACATGCCGCGGATCAATGCACAAAATCCCGGGCTTGTGCCCATGCGGTTCGTGCTCTTAACTTCGCCGCTCGCGTCATGGACAACGATATCGCCGCCATCAAGACCAGCGCCGCTGCGGACATCCGTGCTGCCGACGCCCGTGCCGCGCTGGATGCCGTGCGGGTGAAATATCTCGGACGCAAAGGCAGTGTGACAGCGCTTGGCGAGCAGATGCGTTCCCTGCCCAAGGAGGAGAAACCGCGTATCGGACAACTGCTCAACGATTTGCGCCAGAGCGTGCAATCGGCGCTCGATGCGCGGGCGGCCGAGTTTGAGGCGGAGGAAGACGCACACGCCCTTGCCGGTATCGATCTTACGTTGCCTGGAGAACCGGGCCTTGGTGGCGGTTTGCATCCCCTGACACAGCTTATGGACCGGGCCATCGGTATTTGTCGACGTATGGGTTTTGCCCTTGCGACCGGGCCGGATGTGGAAACCGAATGGCATTGTTTTGACGCGCTCAACACCCCGGCGGATCATCCGGCGCGCAACGAGCAGGACACCTTTTATTTCGCGGATGGCCGCCTGCTGCGCACCCATACCTCGACGGTGCAGATCCGGGTCATGGAATCCACACCGCCTCCCATCCGCATCATTGCGCCGGGGAGCGCCTTTCGCCGCGATGAAATCGACGCCACGCACCTGTCGCAGTTCAATCAGTTGGAAGGTTTGTATGTCGACGCAGACGTTTCGGTAGCGGACCTGCGCGGCACGCTCGATTTCTTTTTTCGCGAACTGCTCGGGGCGGATACCGAGGTGCGTTTTCGTCCCCATTTCTTTCCCTTCACCGAGCCCAGCTTCGAGATCGATGTGCGCGCGAAAGCCCTTGCCGGCGGTGGGCGCTGGCTGGAAATGGGCGGCTGCGGCATGGTGGATCCTGCAGTGTTCGAGGCTGTGTCCGCTACGCGAAAGGACACTGTGTTCGACCCAGACAAGCTCTCCGGCTTCGCATTTGGCATGGGGCTCGACCGGCTTGCCATGATTCTTTTCGCAATCCCCGATATCCGGATGCTTGTTGAGAACGACCTGCGCGTACTCCGCCAGTTCGCCTGAGCGCCGGTGTTTTTCCTTGTGCCTATGAATGTCTCCCTTTCCTGGCTTCGCGAGTACCTTCCCGGTTTGCCGGATGCCGCTGCGGTTTCGGACCTGCTGACCTTTGCGGGCATCGAGGTGGAAGCCGTCCGCGAAACCGGCGCAGACATTCCTTCTGTGATCGTCGCGAAAATTGTTTCTACCACAAAACATCCGGACGCCGACCGTCTCAGCGTTTGCGAAGTGGACGATGGAAGTGGCAAGCCGCGACAGATTGTTTGCGGCGCGAAGAATTATAAACCCGGCGATTCCGTACCGCTTGCGCTGCCTGGCGCGGTGTTGCCTGGCGGCACAAAAATCAAGAGCGGCAAGCTGCGCGGCGTGAAGTCCGAAGGGATGCTATGCAGCGGGCGCGAACTGGGATTATCCGACGACGCAGCCGGGCTGTTGATTCTGGAGGATCCGCCTGCACCCGGTACGGCGCTGGGCGAAGTGTTTCCGGGGGAAACCACTATCGAAGTGGAGGTCACACCGAATCGGCCCGATCTGCTCAGCTACCGTGGGATCGCACGGGAAACTGCTGCCATCGCCGGGCTCGAGGCGGTGCTGCCGGCGTTTCCCGCGGTTGCAACCGATCCGGCGGTGGCAAAGCCTCACATCACGCTTGCTGCAGAGAAGGAATGCCCCATCTATACCGCGCGCCGCATCGAAGGCGTTCGCGTAGGACCGAGTCCCGCGTGGCTGGTCAGGAAACTCGAAGCGTCCGGGCTGCGCCCGATCAATTGCATTGTGGATGTCACAAATCTCACGATGCTTGAGACCGGTCAGCCGTTGCATGCGTTCGACGCGGCCAAACTCAACGGGGGCGGACTTGTGATTCGTCTCGCCAAACCCGACGAACGTTTTCTCGCTCTCGACGGGCGCGATTACGGGCTTCCGGGAAACGCGCTGGTGATCGCCGACAACACGCATCCTGTCGCCCTCGCAGGAATCATGGGCGGCGAGGAATCCGGCGTCACGGAGCGCACAACCGATATCGTGCTCGAATCGGCATGGTTCGAACCGGCGCATGTGCGTCGCACATCGCGCGCGCTGGGATTGTCCAGCGATTCGAGTTACCGCTTCGAACGCGGTGTGGATGCAGCGGGCGTCATTCCCGCGGCGGAACGTGCTACGCAGCTCATTCTCGAACTGGCGGGAGGCCGCGCCGGATCGTTGGAGGAAGTGCACGGTCCCGCAGCCGCCGAGTTGCACCGCCCGCGCAGTGTGGCCCTGCGTTCCAGCCGATGCCGCGCGCTGCTCGGCATCGATTTGCCTGACGCCGCCATCGATTCCGCGCTGAAACGGCTCGGACTTGAGAAAGCGCAGAGCGACGGGATACGAACGCAATGGCGCGTGCCATCTTTCCGCCGCGATCTCGCCCGCGAAGTCGATCTTATTGAAGAAGTCATGCGGCTTGCCGTCATGAAAAATGTGCCTTCGCGACAGCGCGGGATGTTTGCCCGGTCCGGTGAAGCCGACCGCATTCATGATCTTTCGATGGCCGCCGCCCGACGTCTCGCTGCCCTTGGATGGCAGGAGATCCGCACTATGAGTCTGGTGCCTGCGGCTGCGGCGCACAGCGATCCTTTGGGAAGTGGCACCGGATTTCTGCTGCGCAATCCGATGACGGAAGATCATGCCATGTTGCGCCCGAGTCTGGCGCACGGTCTGCTCGCCGCCGCGGAACGCAATCTGCGTCATGGCGCGCGCTCACTGCGTTTGTTCGAGATTGGCAACGTCTACGATGAGAATGGCCATGGCGCTCTTGCCATCGGGCTCCTGCTTTGCGGAACGGCGGGTGTTGCACACTGGCGCGGCGGCGAAGCGGAGCGGCCTCTCGATTTGTTCGATCTGAAAGCTGCGCTCAACGCACTCGCCGGCGAACTCTCCCTTGAGCGCAACGCCGATTCCTTAATGCCGCTGGATGCCGCGCTGCATGTTGTCGGGGTGAAGGCGGCCGCCGGGCGGGTGGTTCAGCTCGGTTCTGCCCTGGCGCGCGCGC
>CAZZCL010000075.1:0-14535 GCA_964652295.1 uncultured Chthoniobacterales bacterium | reverse complement strand
GAAAGCGACTCTCACGGAGCCAGGGAGAACTCGGAAACGGAGAGTGGTGAATTTCTCTGTGACCCTGCGTCTTCGCTCAGGGCGTGAGCCTGACCCTGTCGAACCGGCTTTGGTGGGCATTTCAAGCCTGTTTGCGCACAATGTATTGGAAATCAGAACACATTTTGTCCTCGACATGGCTTGCCACGGGCGGTGTCCAAGCCTAGATTTATTATCATGAGTCTGGCAGATTTAAAACAAGCCGTTCACAAGCTCTCCCCGCCTGACTTGGCGGAGTTGGCTGCGTTCATCCGTGAGGAAGACAACCTGGCATGGGACTCGCAGATTGATAAAGACTTCGCCGAGGGCGGGAAATTCAGCAGCGTGCTTGAAGAAGTTCGCAACGACCTCCGCGCCGGACGCGTCCGGGATTTGCCGTGATTGGCAAGACGCATCGGAAGTTCTGTGAAGAATATAATCGATTCCGTTTTTGATCCTGCGAATTCGGGCACCCCGGCATGACGACGCTTGCTGTCGGCTGCAATTTGACTTCTCACCCGATGGACGTCTTCTTCCTCTCATGACTATCACCGCTCTGATTCACGACTGCGCGACCGAGGGCGAATCGGGCTTTGCCGCGACATGCGCCGAGTTCCCGGAAGCGAACGGCCAGGGCGAAACCGTCGAGGAATGCCTGGCCGACCTGCGCTCGGCCCTCCTCGAACTGGACTTGGAGTGCTCGCTGGTGTAAAAATTTGCCTATGAGTTCGCTTGCCGAAATCGAGGCCGTTTTGCCACGACTAACTGTGGAGGAGCTCTTGCGTGTTGAGTCGTTGCTTCACAAGTTGCAACGTGAACGTCATCCGGGAGTCATCTATGACGATGCCTACGGGCTCTGGACCGAGGAGGATCAGGCGTCGGGGGCCGTGGAGGCGTGGGATATCCTTGACGGCAAAGGTTCCGAAAAGTGAAGCAGCCAATCCGGGGCGAGCTTTGGTGGGTTGACCTCGGGATTGCGGGCAAAGTCCGGCCTGTCGTCGTTGTCGGTGCTACGGTTGCGCCGGATGATTACGCTCTGGTCGCGACCGTGCCCCACACGACGTCAGATCATGCTTTAAAGTATTCCGTCAGGCTAAACGCAGCCGGATTGAAGGAGGGGACATTCAATGTGCAGGGATTGGCTCCCGTTCCTCTGTCGAAGTTTCTGCGCCCCATCGGCTCCCTTTCATCGCAGCAGATGGATGTGCTCGATCAGGCGATCAAAAGCTGGCTTTGCCTGGGATAGCAGATGAGAGCAATATTTCTGACAGGCCTCCTCTTCTTCGCAGCCTCGACAGCGGTGCATCCGACCGTGCTCAATAGCAACGGGACGCTCGCCGATGCGTCAGCGGCGGCAAACGCACCGGTTTTTGACAGCGTGGGCTGGGTTGGAATCCAGGAAGGCACGAGCACCCTCCGTGGAACGGGCGTGCTGGTGGCCTCCGACTGGGTGCTGACAGCGGCGCACAACTGGCTGACAGATGAGGTGACGGCTTTGAGCTTCAAGATTGGCGGCGTGGCGTACCAAGCCACGAGCGGCCATTGGTTTCAGCACCCCGGCTGGATGGCGGACCCGGAGGTCGGGCCGACGCAGGGGTGGGACATTGCCCTCTTTCGCCTTTCAAACTCCGTCACCGGGGTCGCGCCGGTAGCCTTGTATTCCGGCATCGCTGAGTTGGGTGCATCGCTTCTTTTTAGCGGATATGGTCTTGCCGGGACCGCGGCCACCGGCCCGCGTCCGAATGGCGTTCCGACTCTCTATGCGGTTAGTAACGCCGTGGACCGCGTCGTGACGGTCTCGGGAGCTGCCGGAACTGGCGGGATGCTGCTCGTTGATTTCGACGATGGGAGCGCAACGCGCAACTCGCTTGCGGGGTCGGCCATTTACAGCACGACAGGCGGCACTTTGACATCGATCCCCAACGGCACGATCACGGCGCAATCCAGCAGCGCGAGTTATTTCACTCTGGAAGGCACGACTGCCTCCGGCGACAGCGGCGGGCCTGCTTTCGCCGACTTCGGCAACGGCTACGAGTTGGTCGGCCTAGCAAGTTGGGGCGTGAACCCCACACAACCGGGGAACCTCTACGGCAGCGGCTAGGGTGATGTGACCTATTTCACTCGCGTGTCGGCATTCAACGACTGGATCGCCGCAACCATACCGGAGCCAAACCCGTTCCTGCTTTTCCTTGCCGCCCTTGTCGTGAGCATTCTGTTGCGACGATCCCGGGCATAAATCGTCCTCAGCGACTTTGTGCCGCTGGAACGAAAGTTTGAGAAAAAAGCGCGTCATGCTCGCTGGCCGATAGGAAATCGCTTTCTGGGTTTCCGGGGCGCAGGCCCGTAATTTGAAGCGGGAACTGGCAATCTCACACCAGATCAGGCTTCAGAAGTCAAGTCACCGTTTTTTTGCGGTTCGGGGCGATCCATCCGGGCGCACCTGGGCGCTGCCGGGGCTCTCCGTTCTGTGTGAACACCGGTTCGTGCTCTGAGTTGCGCCGTCGCCAGAAGTTATGGCGGACAGGCGGGGAATAAACCGTCGAGCCAGGGATTGATGATCGACGGGTTCGGGCGGGTCGCGGGCGGACGGGTAATTGCCGATTTTCGATTGACGACCGAAGGTTGATTGGGGCCCCTTGCGACATCGGCAATCGTCAATCGGCAATGGATCGCCCGACGTGTGCGTGCTTGCCCCGCAAAGCTTGCGTGATAGGGTCACCCTGAAGCTTGAGAATGGCCTGCGCCGAAACCGCGAGAACGAGGGGGAGCCGAAGCAGACGCTCCACACGAACCGCAAGCACGCTCGCAGTCGGTGAGCTTCACGTTAGCTAAGAATATGACTTACCATGATTATTATCGCTGACCGCAAGTTTGTAGCATCTTCCTTCGAGAACGAAGAAGAGATCGAACGCGTTGTAATGCACAATGCGGAATTTATTTTCGGACCTGACTCAATCATGCTCTCCAAGTTGCTCATAAAGAGCGCTGAGGGAAGTGGAACTATCCCAGATGGCTTCACAATCGACTTTTCGTCACGAAGATGGTTTATTGTAGAAGCCGAGCTGAGTTCACATCCGGTATGGACACACATCGCCCCTCAAGTCTCCAAGCAGATCGTTGCAGCACAGCAACCGGCGTCGAGGAAGCTCTTGATCGAGATTGTTGTTAACCGCGTAAGGGAAGATTCCTCTCTAAAGAATAAAAGTGAGGAACCAGGGATCGACGAGATCGACATCCGGCAAGTCTTAACAGAGATTATCGAATCTCCCCCAATTGTGGGCATTCCAATCGATCACGTATCAAGCGACCTTCTTGAGTGGGCGCAAACTCTGAAGAACGAAGTGAAGCTGTGGATTGTGCGTAAGCTGGTTGATCTTCGCAATCCAGACGAGATTCTATACGAAATTCCTGATGAGTTTCGACCTGTTTTCGACACCACCGACTCCACTCCTGAGCGAAACGGTAAAATGTTTTATGATGTTTCGATATTAGACCTAATAGAAGCCAGACTTCTGGCACCACAGTCCAAGTTGGCCATGGCATACAAGCCATGCGGAGGAGAAAAACAACTCTTTGAGGCAGAAGTTACCGTTGATGGTGAGTTGGTTGTAGGCGATCGATCATTCTCCGCTCCGAGCTACGCCGCATTGCACTGCATTCAACAAGCAGGCAGCGATCGGAACACGGTCAACGGTTGGACAAGCTGGAAGACACCATCCGGGCAGTGGCTGGCGGACTTGAGAACCGAATACCTCGAAAACCAAATAAGCTAACGAGTGCATCCACCTAATGCCTATCCACTGGCACTCGGGCTGCTTAGGCACGCAGACCACCCTCGGTTAGGCGTAGGAGGACGCGACGTTAGGCAACTACGGCGGGCACGCCTCCGCGGAGCTTCGCTAACGAGAAGACCCTGAAGGATGCCCACTCCCATTGTATGCGGGCGTCAAGAATCTCACTAACCGTGACGCAATGAATTCTAAGTTCCATGACTCATGAAAACGCGGAGCTTTGATCCCGCCAGGCGTGAGATGATGGATTGCGCAGGCGAACCCTCGCCATTGCTCGAACAGGATCTCCGCAATCTTGAGCGGCTCAATCGGTGGTTTGGCGGTCACGCTCTTGTCCGGAAAATCGCGGGTCCATGGCTGAAGCCGAGGGGAGGAATGGCTGTTCTGGATTTGGCCTGCGGCGCCGGTGATATTGCGCGGGTGATGCGCCGCCTTGGCGAACGCGCACGATGCCCTGTGCGCGTGACCGCGGTTGATGCCAACCCGGCGATCATAACTTTGGCGCAACGATTCGCAGCCGATGTGGCTGACATCGATTTCGTCGTCGCTGACGCTTTCACCTACACGCCGCCCAGACCGCCCGCGATCGTGTTATGCACGCTGGCGCTTCATCATTTCGACCGGCCCGATGCGGTGCGCCTGCTTGCGCGGCTAGGCGTTCTTGCAGGGGATTCCGGCCGGATCCTCGTTACCGATCTCAGACGTTCGCGGTCGGTCCGGCTCGGCGTGTGGTGGCTTACGACGCTTTGGATGCGCAACCGTATGACACGACACGATGCGCGTTTGTCGATGCAGCATGCGTGGAGCATGGATGAAGTCCGTGAGCTCGCCGGAGAAGCCGGGTGGAACGATTTCCACCAGTGCCGCGGCCCGTGGGGCCGCCAGGCATTGTGGCGATGAAATCCGGCCTTTTCAGGGTTGCCCATGCCCGGGAATGAACACCGTAGGGGCAAGCCAGTGCACCGCTGCCACGCTTGTAACGACCATAAAAAGATTCAGCCAGATGCCATCCGCCGCATTGGCAAACCCGGTCGCACAAAAGCTGTGTTGGTTGTAGGATGACCGTATTATGAGGACTTTGATTCTCACATTGATCGGGCCAGACCGTCCGGGGCTGGTGGAAAAGGTGGCGGCCACCGTGGCGGATCATGGCGGCAACTGGTTGGAAAGTCGGATGGCGCATCTGGGCGGCCAGTTTGCGGGGATCCTGCGCGTGAGTGTGGCGGCAGCGAATGAGGAAGATCTTTGCCAACGACTGGCCGCTCTGGAGGAGGACGGGCTGGCGGTGGTCGCGCGCGGGGAGGATGCACCGACACCCGGAGGAGCGATGAAGCAGCTTATCCTTACGCTGCTGGGTCCGGATCAACCGGGCATCGTCAGCAGTGTGAGCCGGGTGCTTGCAGGCCGCAGCGTAAACGTGGAGGAGATTGCCACAGGTACGGAAAGCGCCCCGATGTCCGGCGAAACGTTGTTCCGGGTTACCGCACTGCTGGGAGCGTCGGTAGAGTTAGATAAATCGGAGCTGCAGCAGGCCGTCGAAAAACTTGGAGCCGGTTGGATCGTGGATGTGGCGGAGAAGGAAAACTGAATGAATCCCGTTCTGCGATTTGGTTGTAGTATGGCTCCGCTCCATTCCCGGCACACCGTCTCGCTGGGTGACGTCATGACTGTTCGCAATGTGTTCGCCGGTATCGCAGCGGCTGCCTTTCTCCTTGCCCGGCATCCCGCACAGGCCGAAAGCCACGTTGGCCTGCGTCCGCACGTGCTTTTCATTGTTGCGGACGATTTGAACGACGCCATTTCCGATTGGGGTGGCGTTCCTGCGGCGCCGACGCCGAATGTCGACCGTTTAAGCGCCATCGGCGTGAGCTTTCGCAATGCGCATGTGAACAGCCCCATCTGTCTTCCATCCCGAAACAGTTTTCTAAGTGGGATGCATCCCGCGCGGCTGGGACACTATCGCATCAACGACAACACAGAGGAAATTCCTCTGTTGAAGCAGGCTGTCTATCTCCCGCGTTTTTTAAGGCGGCACGGGTATTACACCGCCGGCGCAGGTAAAGTCTTTCACGGTGGGAGCAAATTTGACAGTGGAGATGACGCCGCGGCGTGGGACGAGTTCCGCGGCGGGAAGGTATTGTATGGACCGTTCCCGCCAGAGGTCGAAGGACGGAAGTTTCCCCCGGTACATCCGCGCCAGGCGGATTGGGTATCCGACGAACGCGAACGTGGGCTGGTTCAGGATTTCTTCGATCCGTTCTGGGTTTTGGATGGCATGTTGAAGTTCGACATGGAAAATGGAGTTGCGCCGATTGAAGATGTGCCTGACGGCGGATGGTTCCACCAGTATCCAGACCGGCCATGGCGTTTTGAATCAGCGGACGACCGGGATCTTCTTCCCGACGAAGCCACGGCGGAGTTTGCCGAGGAGTTTCTGGCGCGGCCGCATGACAGACCATTCTTTCTTGCTCTCGGCTTTATCCGGCCGCACACGCCCTTGTTTGTGCCCGGAAAATTCTTCGAACGCTTTCCCGCGCACGAGATTGAACTGCCTGTGGCCCCGGTCGGCGATTTGGATGACTGCTCCCCGGCGCATGCCGCCAATCGACCCTACGGCCGTTTGCGTTACGAATACATTCTCTCCTCTGGGGAACGCGGCTGGCGCGAGACGCTCCAGGGATATCTCGCTTCCATCGCATTCATGGATGAACAACTCGGGCGTGTCCTCGACGCGTGGGAAGCTGCCCGATTCGACCGGCCTGTCGTCGCGATCTTCACCAGCGATCATGGGTATCACATGGGTGAAAAGCAGTCGTGGTTTAAGGACACGCTCTGGGAGGAATCCACCCGGGTGCCCCTTATAATTCATGCCCCAAACACCGGGCAGCAAGGGATGCGCTGCGATGCTGCCGTTTCTCTCGTGGATCTTTATCCAACGATTCTCGAATTGTGCGGGATCGAAGAAAGTCCTTATGCAAAGGCTGCTGCAACGCGTGAAGTTGCATTGGATGGGGAAAGTCTTGCGCCCCTGCTGCGCGATCCGACCTTGGGCAGCAGCCGCGCGGTTGTCACCTCGGTGCGAGGGGTTACAGGCATTCATCATGCCCTGCGCACGGAGCGCTACAGATACATTCTTTGTGAGGACGGTTCCGAAGAGCTGTACGATCACAGAACCGATCCCCATGAGCATACCAATCTTGCGGGTGATCCGGCGTTTGAGCAGATCAGGAAGCAGCTTCGCCTTCAGCTTGAGCGGAGGCTGCTGAAGTATGGAGTTCAGCCAGCCAGCGCTCCCGGTGGAGATCATCTGGTGGGGAGGAGCATTCCCGGATCCGGGGGTGGCATGTGTAAGACAGGCCCCGGCTGAGTATTCAGCACAGGCTGCACCATGATCGCGCGTCGGGCCCATCAAACTTCCGGCAGGACAAATATTTCACTGGCCGGTTTCCACGGCTCGGCCCGGCCACCGAACCTGGGATAAACATGTCGCGCCGCCGTTGTGCGGTCGCGTGTGATGCCATGGGCAAGAGTCAATCCCGCTGCCCGCAGCGCATGCAGCGAGGCTTCAAGAAGCGAGCTGCCGAATCCGCGGCTGCGATACTCCAGCATCAAACAGGGGCCGGAAAGCAGATGATTCTCCGCGCCATTCGCTGCGCACAGCACGGAGACGCCCACGATCCTGCGCCCGTGTGCGAAAACCACCGGAGGCGCTCCGGCGGTTGTGGCGTCGTTAAACAATGCCAACAGCGCGGCGCGATAATGCTCCACCACGTTGGCCCATTCAGGATCTAGTGTGTAGGAACGCAGGGCGACAGCGACGACATCGTCCTCCTCGCCAGGTTCGGCCGGGCGGCATGCATATCCCTGTGGCAATGCAGTCGGCGCAGGCGGTAAAGCCCCCAGATCCCATGTGAACCGAACCCACGTATCGATTGGCATGCAGAGAATGCGCGCGTTGTCCGGCGACAAACCGGCTACGGGCGGAGACAGAGTGTCAGCCCGTTCGGCTGTGGGCAAGCGCAGATGCACAAACGTTGACCTGAGGGGTCCCGGTCCGCTACGCTCGCGCCATGAAGCATGCCCACTTTACGCGTCTTTCCGCGGGGGTTGACCCTGGGTTGCAGAGACTGATCGGCGTCGGGGCGGCCGTCCTTTTCTGCGGGTGTCCAACCGCGCCGGCTCAGGAGATCCCGGTGCTCCAACCTCCCACAGCTTTCGAAACGCTCATCGTTTCCGAGGTCGACATTCCGGCTTTTCGTGACAAACGCCTCGGCTCCTATGCAGGCAACATCAACGCCGGACAACCCATCCGTGTGTTGCTGGTCGACAAGGACCTGTTTTTTGTGCAGGCAAATGTCGGAGGTGAAGCCCGGGAGGTCTGGGTGGAACGCTCCCGTTTCGGGCCGTTGCCGGAGAAATTGCGGCAGGAGATCGCCGCGCGCGACGTGCGGCGCGATTCCGCAACCCAATTGATTGCGGAGGAAATCGTGGCGGTCGGAATGACAACCGCTGAAGTCGAAGCGGCTGTCGGCGCGCCGGACAAAGTATCGCGTGAAGCCACCGCTGAAGGAGAAACGTTGGTTTGGGAATACAAAAGCTGGCCGCGTTTGCGGCCCGCACTTGGAGGAGGCGCGGTGGGCGTGCGTCCGCCCGGAGGCGGTTGGCGTCTGAATCCGTTTGGAGGCGTCGGCGTTGTCGTGGACGAACGGGAAATCCTCAAGCGCATTGAGTTTCAGAATGGCATCGTGACAAAGGTCGTAGACGTGGAGTGACGGCGGCAGCGCCATGCTACTGTGGGACAACAGAGCGATATCGCCCCGTTGAAAACAGGACAGAGCGCCCGATGCCTTCCCGGACCGCGGCGGAGCAGGAATGCAAAGCTGCCGGACCGAGGGGAGCTTAGACCCGAAAGATGGCCCCCAGGCGTTTTCCAACGACGAGATTGGCCGCAAGAATCGACAATGCCAGAAAGACCATGGCCCACACGCCAAGTGCAGAGGCGATAAAGCGGCCATCGCCCAGCAGTTGGAACAGCTCGAAGATCGCCTTGGTGATCGGGTAATGAATCTGCTTCTGAGCCAGTAAAAGTGAATCGGACACTTCCAACATGGCAAATGAGAA
The DNA here is from genome assembly GCA_964652295.1 of uncultured Chthoniobacterales bacterium. Taxonomy (GTDB): domain Bacteria; phylum Verrucomicrobiota; class Verrucomicrobiia; order Chthoniobacterales; family CALDSX01; genus CAZZCL01. Next base: position 5,605 of record CAZZCL010000075.1, on the reverse strand, counting down.
CGCCAGAAGACATCCCGCGATGAGATTAGCCGCGATGAGGGGAAGTGTGATGCGCCACAGGGCTTTGACGGGTGGCGCACCCATATTCTGAGCGGCTTCCTCGAGCGTGACGCTTGTCTGTTGAAACCCGGCCGATGCCGAGCGCACAACGTAAGGGAGTCTGCGCACCGAGTATGCGATGACCAACAACAGCGTGGGATCCACTGCAGGGTTGAGCGCTTCCAACGCTGCGCCTTCCTGCGTCATCGCCAGATAACCGAATGCAAGAACCAGCCCGGGCACGGCGAGCGGAAGCATGGCGAGCCCATCGAGGATCTGCCGTCCGGGAAGGCGTGTGCGCACCGCCACATAGGCGATGGCAATGCCAAGCACTACGTCGATCAGTGTGGCAAGCCCGGCGTATTTCAGGCTGTTCGCAATGGAGGGAACCGTGAGCGGATGGCCGAGCGCTTCGCGGTAATGATCGAGGGTGAATGCGCTGGGGATGATTGAGCCATACCAATCCCGCGAGAACGACACCAGCACCACGCCGAGATGCGGAAGAATGGCTACGGTGGTGACCAGGAGAAAGGCGCCCGCACAAAGGAGTCCTCCGACCAATCCCGTTTTGCGCGGTCCGCCGGCATGAGTGGCTTTTGCCATCATGGCGTGGGTGTTGCGGCCAAAAGTTAATTTGCTCCCGATGTACAGCAGTGCGCTCGCTACCAGCAACACCGCGACAAGGGCGTAAGGGAAGGGATTGCCGCCAATATCCTTGATGCCATCAAAAATCTGCACGCTGGTGACCCTGTTGAAATCGAACATCAGCGGCACACCGAGTTCGGTAAAGGCCCAGATGAAAACGATGACCCCGCCTGCGAACACGCCTGGCATGACCAGAGGCAGGGTGATGCGGAAGAATTTGCGGAGACCGGAGCAGCCGAGATTTGTCGCAGCCTCTTCCATTGCCGGATCGACATTGGCAAGTGCCGCGAGGACGTTAAGATACAGGATGGGATAGAGATGAAGCGCGTTCATGGCGACAACGCCCCAGAACCGGCCGTCCCCAAGCCAATCCACCGGATTCGCGGGATCCATCAGGCCAAGATTGGAGAGTAGCGCGTTCACGGCACCGTTTTGGCCGAGCATCTGTTTAATGCCGATGGCTCCCACAAACGGTGGGAGGATCATGGGTACGAGGACGAGGCCGCCGAACCACGTTTTGCCGGGGAAATCGAAGCGGTCGGCAAGGAACGCCAGCGGCATAGCGATGAGAAACGTTAGCAGCGTGCTCCACACCGCCAGCCAGAATGCATTGTTCAGTCCTTCCAAATAGATGGGGTTTCGGAACACCTCGAGCACATAGTCAAAGGTGAACCGGCCGTCCGCATCGACGAAAGCGCGCTGCAGGGTTACTGCGATGGGCCACACGAAAAACACGGCGAAAAACGCCGCCGTCAATGCAAAGACGAAGAGCGCGAGCGTTCTGGACATGGCGGCGGATTGTGCGAAGGGCAGCCGCCGAAGGCAAGGGGGATTTAAGGTCGGCGCGGACCCGTGAAGCCCTCGGGTTCATCGTCGGAAAGATTGGTCTGGCGACCGACTCCTTACCAAAAGCCACCCGGATTGGTTTAACGAACCGCTTGCTGCGTAATACCGGGCTTAAGGAGCGGCCAAACGTTACCGTAGCTGATTTCTTTGCCCGAAAGGGCTTTGCAGGAATGGCTGCCTCGCATGGATTCGAACCATGACAAAGTGATTCAGAGTCACTTGTGCTACCGTTACACCACGAGGCAATCGTGCAGAGAAGCAATCTGCCTTGGGAAGAGGCTGCGTCAACCCCGACCAGAGCCGGGAATTCCGCAGACTCGAAAGAGAGCCTGATGCCGGGGCGCAGCGCGCCGTGCGGGTTCAGGCGGAGATGGCCATCATTTCCGACGATGGTTGCCGGGCGGATTTCCCGGCCTGACCAGCGATAACGGCGTCAACCAGTTTTTGAAGGATAACGCGGATGGAGCGGATGGCATCGTCATTTCCGGCGATTGGATAATCCACCAGATCGGGATCGGCATTGGTGTCTACAATGGCGATGACAGGGATGCCAAGTCTGCGCGCTTCTGCTACGGCGATCTGCTCGCGCGGGGTGTCGATGACGATGATGGCATCGGGAAGCTTTTCCATGTTGCGCACACCTTCAAGGTTGCGACGGATTTTGGCAGCTTCGCGGCTTAGTGAAGACAATTCCTTCTTACCGCTGCGCTTTGCGGCAGGCGAATCGAGGAAGCCTTCGATATATTTGAGGCGTCCGACACTCTTGCGGATGGTGGTGAGGTTGGTGAGGGTCCCGCCGAGCCAGCGTTGATTTACAAAGAATTGATTGCAGGCTGCCGCGGCTTCCCTGACCGCCTCCTGAGCCTGTTTTTTGCAGCCCACAAAGAGAACCCGGCCACCGTTGCGCGAGAGGTCCGTGAGAAAATCCGTTGCGCGCTCGATCTGTTTGACGGTCTCGGTAAGATTCAGGATATAGATCTGGTTGCGTTCTTCGAAGATGAAGGGGCGCATCTTAGGATTCCACCGTTTGGTTTGATGGCCGAAATGCACGCCGGACTCGAGCAATTCTGTGAGTAACGGGGAAGCATCGAGCGAACCGGTACCGGTAGAGGAAGTGGGAGCGACAGCCACGGGTTCTGCGGACGCCGTTGCGGTGGTCATGTCGGTGGAAATTGGAGTATCGGTTGCGGCGATTGCGGAAGTGGCCATACGAAAAGTGGCGGACGAGCAGGTTAAAAAGCCTTGGAAACAGTGCGAAAAACGCGTGAAAGAGGCGAGATCGGTCTGGAGTTGCGGTTGAGGAAAAAGAGCAGGGAACCTAGATCGTCAAGCTGAAGATGCAAGCGAAATTGGCATGCATCGCTGTGCGACGCGGCAGTCAGCCTGCTGAGGCGAACGAGGGATCGCCGGTTTGAGCGGTGGCGGGTCGGGTGTCTTCCGGCTGTTGCGGGTGAAATTCCACGGGCTTTCCGAGGGAGCCAGTCTGCATCCAGGCTCTGTTGCCGGCGGGCAGACGCACATAAGACCATGCACCCCGTTCGTATTCAATTGTCACGACGCTGCCTGGCGGCAGATCGGAGACAGCGGCTGCGCTCAGAGCCGGAGCGTAACGGGCGGTTGCGTCGTTCAACACGATGATTGCGCGCTGTGGATCCCAATGATGACCGCGTGCGGTGGCGATGGCAGCTGCGGCAGTTCCGGCTGCAGCAAAGGCGGCGACGCAAAGAAAAAGGTAAAGGACGCGGCGCTTACGGGACACGGCAGCGGCAAGCAGGCCGAGCGCGCCCATCCAGAAGCTGACCGCCCCTGCGATCCAGATGCCGTTCGGCGTGAGCACGTCGATCACACGCCCGCCCCAATTCATGCTCGGGGTGGAGGCACCGAGGGTGGAACGCAGAAAAGCGAGGTTGTCACCAGCTGCCGGTTGATTGGGGTCCAGCAGGAGCGCGCGTTCATATGCCAGGGCGGCGCGTCCGGGTTCATTCATGCGATAGTAAGTGTTGCCGAGGTTGTGATAGATGTCGGAGGCTAAACCGTTGCGTTCGAGAAACCGTTCGTAAAGGACAGCGGCAGCGCGGAAGTCTCCGGTGTCATAGCGTTCCCGTGCCACCTCCGCGAGGCGTTGGTCCGGGACATCGTCCACCACTGGAGCAGCGGTTTGTTGGGATGGCTGTGCGGGATCCGACGCGCTGGAAGCGGGTGGTGCAGCAGGTTTCTGGGCTGCGGCAGGAAGCACAGCCAGCACCGTTGCGAAAAGGGCCACAAGCTTCAGTGTCGGAGTCATGACGCGTTTTTCAGGGTTCTGGCTGCCGCGTTCAAAACGGTTGCCGCGTCGCGCCGTTGTTCGGGAGAGACGTTTAAAGCGGTTCCTGCGCCGTAGATCAGCTCGTCGCGCTGGGTCAGAATGCGTTCCAAGTCGGCGCGGCGGTCATCTGCCAGAGTGGGTCCGGCACCGTTTGCGTTGAGCAACGCGCGGGCCAGAGTGGCGGCCTTGTCGTAAAACTCGGTTTGGGAGAGGGAATCACCGCGGAACGACGCGGCTTGGTCGAGCGTGCGTTTCAAGGCGCGTTTGGCTGCCGCTTCCGAGTTGACGAACCGCGAACGGAATGCCAAACCTGCCGCTGCGAGAACGAGGAGCGCTCCGGTTGCGACGTTTGCGACGCGGAAAGCGGAGGAAGTCCACACCTGCGCGGGTGGTGGAACGATGCGCGGTTCGCGTAAGGAAAGGTAAAGCAGGTCGCTTTGCGGTTGCAATTCCGGGACGGGGGACAGTTCGGGTTGGGCGGGCGTTGCAGCCGCCGTGGTGGGAGGCTCCACCGTCCGAGCGGACGGTGGAGCGGAGACGGGGGCGGGGGCTGGGTCAAGGATTTCGACCGGCAACGGTTCGCTTTCCAGGGTGCGATATTCACCCAGCTCCGGGTCGAAGTAAGAGAAACGGAAAATGGGCAGGCGTTCGACGCGGGCGGTCGGGGTGAGAACGATCTCGATGCGCTTTACCGGCGGCGAATCGGGCCGGAGTTGCACAGTCCGGCTTGTCGGCGGGTAGGAACGCCAGCCTTCGTCCTCGACGATTTCCGGAGATTCAAATCCCTCCAACGCGCCTTCGCCAGAGATTTCAAGCGTAAGCGTGAGGGGTGTGCTCGTGTTGAGACGGAGCGGTGAGGCTTCCGTCCTGATGGTATAACGGCCAACTGCGCCTGCGAACGAGGCAGGCGCGTTGTCGCGCGGCAATGAGCGCACGGCAAGTTCCGCGGCAGGCGCGACGATTTTGGTGCGTTGAATCACCGGCAACGCCGTCATGGGGTCGTCAAAGATGCTGTTGAAAAAGTTGTCGAATGCCATTGGGTCGGATGGATCGATGGTGCGTGGGGAGGACGGATTGCGGCGCGTCCGCTGGACCTGGACGCGCAACGGTTGTTCGACCGGACCGACAAACAGTTTACCCGCCTTGGCAGGAGTGATGCGCGTACGGTATATTACGGCGCTGACTTCGCGGCCTGCGACAGTCCGAATTTGTTCCTCTGGCTGCCCCAATTTTTCGAACGTGAAACCGTCTGCCGGAAATTCGGGGGGACCGTCGATTCCGGCTCGGATGCGTCCGTCGACATAAAAAACGAACTCAGCCTCCACGCTTTGGCCGACGTAAGCTTCGCCGGTGTTGAGGATGACTTCACCCCAGAGATAACGCTCAGAATCCCCGGCCTGACCGGGTTGCGGCTGGTCGGTGACGGTCAGGGTGAGCGGCTGTGTTGTGTAACGCTGCCCATTAACGCGCAATTCCACGGGCGGGATTTGAAATTCGCCGCTGCGTTCCGGGGTGAGTACGAAGCTGTAAGCTGTGGTTTGCTGGATGACGAAATTATTGATCTGCGTGCGCATCTGCTGGCCTGCGGGACGGATTTCGAGCCCGTCCACCGCAGGGGCATCGGGCGCCCGGTCCACGCGCCCGCCGGAGACTTCGATCTGGAGACGGATGGGTTGGCCAACCACTGCGGAATTTGAGGACAGCGAGGCGGAAACCTGCGGGGTGGCAGGTGGATTTTGCGCGGGGGCGGACGGCGCCATGGCGGCGAAC
>CAZZCL010000074.1:0-14815 GCA_964652295.1 uncultured Chthoniobacterales bacterium | reverse complement strand
GAAAACAGAATAAATCGCTCTAACGGGGTTTCGGTTCATATTCTTTTGCAGAACGGTGAGCTGTGGCACGGAGTGAGCGAGGAACGAGCGAACGGAGTTGACCACCAGCGACTTGTTCGACCCTTAATGCTACATATAGCCCGTGATAACAAGATTTTTGTTCAATTCAATCGAAAGGGGAAAACCGACACTAGAATACGGATTTCGTTCAGACCATTTAGCTGTCGCTTTGATAGTTCCCTCCCAATTTCTCCCTTCTTTCTTCCATTCAATTTTAAGTAGGTGCGGATCAGCCAACTTGCCCTCAAGAAACACATGCGCCGCTGCATCTAGCTTAGTTGATTCAGTTTTAGTGCAGCCAATGAGTGGGAATATCAAAGCTACTGCCATAATTGCAAGGGTTGCCTTCATTATTTCTGTCGAACGTCAGTGGTCAGCAATCCCCGGAAGCCGAAGGCTGTAGGGGATTGGCTGCACCACCTTGTTCGATTTATATTTGTCCCCCGCCAACAGGGTATTTCATGAGGAGTTTCATAGTTTCATCGTCCCACATGTCAGTTTTCGGCCTGGCGTTAGCTCTTGCTACGGCTTCGCGATCCTCTTCTGCAATATCGTGGTAGTCGTCGATATGCAGCATCACTGAATAGGCCTGATCCAGGGTATCTTGGTAGCCCTCTCTCTGAAACAATGCGGGATTTTTGTTTTTCTCAGCCACCATGGCCTCAACATAAACATCAAAGGCGTGTTTAATTGTAGACTTTGGCCATGGCAGCGTTGCGGCATCAGGTATCCATGGAGCGCCAGCTCCTAAAATATCGGCAAATCCATAAACGATGTCTCTGGCCTGTTGTATATTCATATTTTGATCGAACGTTGTTTAGGAGGACTAAAATACGGAATACCGGGTACTCGGCAAGTGCAGGTTGCTTTTATTGTGATAGACGACATGTTTACCAGATGGATCGCTCTAAAAGGCATGGTGAGTCTGTGGACTTTTCGGCTGCCCCGTCCCAGTCGTCGTCCCTGCCGAACTGGGCGCTTCGATTGTTTGAGGGCCATGCTCCAAGCGTTCCAGAGAAGCGCAGGACGTGGTTGACACGCGATTTTCACCGCTTTCTTTTTTACGCAAAGTCGCGCGCTCGGGACAAGCCCGATCTTCGGTTGCTCGCAACCGATTACATCGATGTGCTGCGCCGCTCTGAGCCTCCCATGGAAATGTGGCAGGTTGAACAGGCTCGGCAGGCTGTTGAACTTTTCGTGCGAGCCGCAAGTGGCTGGCGCTGGGAGCAGGGGAATGACGGAGATTGGACGCCGCGTTTCAGGATCAAACCGTCGGACCGGAGCCTTGCCGAGCCTGACTCAGGCGATCTTGCCGAACTGCCCGCAAGCGGATCTGCGAGAACCGCGCAGGCGATGGGCTGGATCGAGCAGACGCGTCGCGAACTTCGGGTGCATCATTACGCGTTTCGAACCGAAGAGGCGTATCTACAGTGGATCACAAGGTTCATCGCGCATTTCGGCGGGGAATCCAAAGTGCCGCAGGATGGCGCCGCGGCTGCTCGCGAGTTTTTGGAGCATCTTGCCCTCGGCCGCAATGTTTCGGCAAATACCCAGAATCAGGCATTCTCCGCGCTGCTTTTCCTGTACACCAGAGTATTGAAGCAACCTTTCGATGTTGGCAATGACACTCTAAGAGCAGCGGAGCGCCGCCGGTTGCCGGTCGTGTTGAGCCGGGACGAAGCGCGGCGCGTGCTTGCGATGCTTGAGGGAACGCAGAAGTTGATTGCGGGGCTGCTTTACGGATGCGGGTTGCGGGTGCTGGAATGCGTTCGATTACGGGTGAAAGACATCGATTTTGCGCGCGGCCAAATCTTTGTGCGTGAAGGGAAAGGGGGCAAAGATCGAGTGGTGATGCTCCCCACAAGCCTTGAGGGGGCCTTGAAAGAACATCTGGAGCGTGTGCGGATTTTGTTTGACCAGGATCGCGCAAACGGAGTTGCCGGGGTCTATCTGCCTCATGCACTTAATGTGAAATATCCGAGAGCAGGGACGGAGGAAGGGTGGCAATGGGTATTCCCCAGCAAATCGATCTCTGACGACCCGCGCGAGACGGACTCCGAGGGCCAGCCGGTCATGCGGCGTCATCATGTGTCCCCTGAAGGGATCCAACGGGCGCTGCGGGCAGCGGCGAAGCGGTGCGGGTTGGTGAAGCCGGTGAATTGCCACGCGTTGCGCCACAGTTTTGCGACGCATTTGCTTGAGGACGGCGCGGATATCCGCACGGTGCAGGAGTTGTTGGGGCACGCGAGTCTTGAGACAACGATGATCTACACGCATGTGATGGAACGCAAAGGAATCGCGGGGGCACGAAGCCCTTTGGACTCGATGGGCTAGTGCCGTCGACGCTCGACTCTCCCCTCTCCCCTCGTGCTCTGCCGATGGCGGGAGTCGAACCCGCACGGGGGTTGCCCCCCAGCGGATTTTAAGTCCGCTGCGTCTGCCATTCCGCCACACCGGCGCGTTGCCGCCGCGAACTTTCGCGGATGACTCTTATCATCCTCTACCCCCTTGCATTCCGCCACTTCAAAACATGCCCGCCACTTTATCCGATAGGTGCTTGCGGTTTGCACGGCACCCGCACATTCTGTCTGGCTGTGGAAACTCCCATGCAGGTTTGCCGCGCCTTCTCAGCATTTCTCGCCGCCGCGGTGGTGATGTGCGGCTGTGCGACTTCTCTGAAAAGCCCCGATCTCGGCGGGCTGTATACCGAAGCCGCAATGAATCACGGCCCGGAGATCAATCCAGTCATCGTGATCCCGGGCATCCTTGGCAGCCGATTAAAAGATCCGGAATCCGGCAAAATTGTGTGGGGTGCATTCAACCGGGACGGAGTCAATCCTTCGCGCTCCCAAGGCGCACGTCTTGTCGCTCTGCCCATGCAGCAGGGCGCGCGTCTCGCCGAATTGATCGATGGCGTCGTTCCTGACGGCGCGCTGGACAAGGTGCGCCTCAACCTGATCGGGTTGCCTGTCGAGCTGGGTGCATACGTCAAAATCCTCGAAACTCTCGGCGCAGGCGGATATCGCGATGAGCAACTCGCCACATCCGGTGCCATCAATTACGGCGACGGTCATTTCACCTGCTTCCAATTTTCATACGATTGGCGGCGCAGCTGCGCGGAAAACGCCGCGGCACTGGGACGCTTCATCGACGTGCAGCGGGCCTATATCAAAAAGGAGTATGCGAAACGCTATGGAATCCGGAATGCGCGCATCAAATTCGATATCGTGGCACATTCCATGGGGGGTCTCGTCGCACGCTACTATCTGCGTTATGGATCCCAACCGTTGCCGGTTGATGGCAGCCTGCCACCGCTGACATGGGCCGGGGCGCGCAACGTCGAGAATGCCGTACTTGTCGGTACACCGAATGCCGGAGCGATCGATGCCCTGAAGAAACTCACCAACGGCTTTGGCATACCGCTTCTTGCGACCTATCCGAAGACAGTGCTCGGCACCATGCCCGCTATTTACGAACTGCTGCCCCGCACGCGGCATCGCGCCCTTGTCGATGAAGCAACCGGCGAAACGCTCGATATCCTCGATCCGACATTGTGGATTGAGAAGAATTGGGGCCTGGCTGATCCCGGTCAGGACCGTATTCTGGAGATTCTGCTGCCGGATCTCAACGCTGCTCAACGCCGGGCCGTGGCGCTGGACCATCTGGAAAAATGCCTTGCGAATGCCGGGCAATTGCTTGCTGCACTCGATCAGCCTGCCAAGCCACCTACCGGAACGCGGCTGCATCTTTTTGCCGGAGACGCTGTCTCCACTCCGGAACGGGTATCGGTGGATGTGCAGGGGAAACTTGCGATCGTCCAAACTGCACCCGGGGACGGCACCGTTCTGCGCACCAGCGCTTTGCTGGATGAACGCGCGGGTGCAACGGCTCGCTCAGGACGCCTCACAACCCCGGTCCAGTGGGGTGACGTGAACTTCCTGTTCACAAACCATCTCGCAACTACGGACGACCCGCATTTCACTGACAACCTCCTGTATTTGCTCATGGAAAGCCCGCAATAAGCCATCGGCACAGATCCACCCGCTGCAATTCGTCGCTTTGAAACAGTACCACGACCTTCTCCGACTTGTGCTCGATAACGGGCGCCCGCGCTCCGACAGAACCGGCACAGGCACACTTTCCGTGTTCGGCGCCCAGGCACGGTTCGATCTGCGCGAACGTTTTCCCCTCGTCACAACCAAGAAAGTTCACGTCAAATCGGTCATCCACGAATTGCTCTGGTTCCTCCGCGGAGAAACAAATGTCCGATATCTTCAGGAGCATGGCGTTTCCATCTGGGACGAGTGGGCGGACGCCAACGGCGATCTCGGTCCGGTCTACGGAAAACAATGGCGACGTTGGCAAACGCCCGGCGGACGCGTCATCGATCAACTCGCCGAAACCGTGGAACGCCTTCGCACCGATCCCCTCAGCCGGCGGCATGTTGTGACCGCATGGAATCCGGGTGACATCGATAAAATGCGCCTGCCTCCATGCCATCTGCTTTTCCAGTTCCACGTCCAGGACGGGGAGTTAAGCTGTCAACTCTACCAGCGCAGTGCTGATCTGTTTCTTGGAGTTCCGTTTAACATCGCATCCTACAGCCTGCTCACGCTGATGATGGCGCATGTGTGCGACCTTAAACCGGGTGATTTCGTCCACACTTTTGGTGACCTTCATATTTACAACAACCACATGACCCAGGTCCGCGAACAACTTTCGCGCGAACCCCGCCCGCTCCCCGTGATCCGACTCAACCAGGAGGTGCGCGTGCTCGACGCGTTCCGTTTCGAAGATATCGTCATTGAAGGGTACGATCCGCACCCGGCAATCAAGGCGCCGGTTGCGGTATGACGCACACCGACAAAACACCCGGCCTGATCGCAATCGCAGCCATGGCCGACAATCGTGTCATCGGCATCGGAGGGAAGCTCCCGTGGCGTCTGCCTGAGGACATGGCGTTTTTCAAACGCACCACCATGGGCCATGTGCTTGTGATGGGCCGTCGCACCTTCGAATCCATCGGGCGTCCCCTTCCCGGCAGAGAAACGGTGGTGTTAAGCCGGAGCATGACCCCGCAGCCCGGCTGTCGCGTGGCGCGCGATCCCGCGGAAATTCTTGAGCTTGCACACCGCCAGACAATCTTCGTTGCCGGCGGGGCTGAGGTTTACCGTCTGCTATTGCCAGCCTGCCACACGCTGCTGCTCACCCGCGTACGCGGTGATTTCCCCGGGGATGTCTTCTTCCCGGAGTTTGAATACGCATTTCCTGCCCCGGAAACGCTTTATTCCGATGAGCGTTGCGAGATTCTGAGTTACGAAAGAACGATCTCCCTTTCCGATTCGGAAATCGCCCGCACGCTTACCACCAGAGCGTCCGGCGGCAGCAACTCGGGATAGCGCTCCGCCCATTCCACAATTGCGCAACGCGCTCCGGCAAAGAGCTCGTCGAGACCAAGCGCCTCCACGTCAGCCTTTGAACCCAGGCGGTAAAAATCGGCATGCACAACGAGACCCTCCGGACTTGGATATTCATGCACGAGCGTAAAGGTCGGACTTACAACGTCCGCGGTGCAACCCAACCCTTCGCAAAGTCCGCGCGCAAACACCGTCTTGCCTGCGCCAAGATCGCCGTTTAACGCCACAATGGCCCCGTGCGGCAACGTCGCCGCAATACGTCGCGCCACCGCCGCCGTCTCAGCGGGACTTCTGGAAATGACGATATCCACCTGTCGCACCGCGGGTTTCATCCATCTCTCCGGCTGCCGTCAACCGTCCGATCGCAGTCAGGAGCGTGTTCGGAAATGCAACGCTCCATTCCGGAACGCAACGCCGTGCCCGCTTCGCCTCCATGGCGATCAACAATTCGAAATCTTCCCCGTCGTTCAACGCCTGCCCGATACTAGACCCACGCGAACGTGGAACAGCGCTCTTATCCAATTCATATCCACAGGCAGACGCCGTTGCAAGACGCGGCAGGTCAGCGGCCAGACCGTCGCTCAAATCCATCATCGCAGACGGACGAAATCGTCGCGCAAGCCAGCGCGCCTCCGCCAGCCTCGGCTCAAAATCGAAGTGGTGCCCTTTCAACGAACCGCCCAATCTGCCGGTGACCAGCAGCACGTCGCCCGGACGTCCTCCTGAGCGCGTAACGACCCCGTTGCGTGGCGCTGACCCCGTAAGACTCACCGAAATGACACTTGGACCCGGGCATTCCACAGTTTCCCCTCCGACGACACTGACTTCGTGCTGCCGCGCCAATCGATTCAGCCCGTTGTAAAACTTTGCAACCCAGCGCATCTCCAGCGAGCCCGGCACGGCCAGCGTCACCAATGCCTCACGCGGCCTGCCTGCCATGGCGGCAATATCGCTCAAACAACGTGCCAACGCTTTTCTCCCCACCTTCTCCGGAGCGGCCTCCTTTGTAAAATGGATGCCCTCTACCATGGCATCGCATTTCAACAGCAACACCTCGCCGCGCGCCGGCGACTCCACTGCAGCGCAATCGTCTCCACCGCCGACAATCGTGCCCGGTCCCTGCGGCAACGTGCCCAGGATAGCGGACACCAACACATCCTCTCCGATCGCCGCCAGCGTGGCTCGCCCTCCCTTCGCGCGCGATTTCACAGGGAAGCAACAAAGCGCGATGCGACAAGACTGGTCGCGTTGAACAGGGCATGCATCGTCATCGGCACCAGCAATGAACCGGTGCGTTCATAGCTCAGCACGAAAGCTATGCTCAACAGAAAGAGAGGAACGAACGCAGGAATGTGTCCATGGACCAGAGCAAAGGCCGCTGAACTTGCGATCGCTGCGGCCGGTGCGCCAAAAAAGCGTTTGGCCGAACCATAGAGAAGCCCACGGAAAAAGAATTCTTCGCATACAGGCGCCAACACCACAGCAAACACAATCATTGCCGTTGCTGCCGCTCCGCCCGATGCGTTGCGCACCATGCGCATGACATCCTGCTCCGGCGGCGCGCCACCGTAGACCGCGTATAACACCGTGGACACCGCTCCCAGTACGGGCAAAAACGCCACAAGCGCAGTAAATCCCCACAAAAGAAAATGTGTGGCTGGCATGGCATTCAAACCGAACAACGAAGCGGGATTGTGTTTGCGTGCAGCCAACACCGCGAACGGAATCGCGTAGATCGCCAGTTGCAGCCCCGCAAGTTGCAAAAGTTCATCGACTGCCAGGCCATTCTCGAAGGTTTCCTCCGCCCCCCCGCCGGAACCGATCGTCATCAACCCGAATATTCCGAGCCACGCCCCCGCTACGAACAGTTCCACACCTCCGTACGCGCTCGTCTCGACGCGGCCGCCGCTTCGCATCACGGATTTCAGCAACCACCCGTAGAACGCAATTGACCCCGCAACGAGAATCCCGCCAACCAAGGCTCCGCCGATCGAACCGGACCACTCCACAGAGGTGTCTGCCAGGGCAATCAAAAAGACAACGGATAGGCAGGCCACAGCGCAACATGCGATTCGGAATCTCGCGCGCAAAGAAAAAACGCCGCGCCCCGCGCAAAATCTTCCGTCCAGTTCAGGCTCTCTGCGCAGAACGCGGTTTGCAGAAGGTTTCCCGCTGTGTTCTACTCATCCGCGCTTCAAAATGGTTCAGGACACCAAAGCTCAAGGCCCGTTACTCCGTGTCGGTCTGCCAACTGGCAGTCTTCAGGAGGCGACACTCGACTTGTTCGCAAAAGCCGGTTTCCATATCTCGCGGAACAATCGCTCCTACAAACCCACTGTGGATGATCCGGAACTCCAGATCCGCCTTCTGCGCGCCCAGGAAATCAGCCGGTATGTGGAAGGCGGCTATCTCGATTGCGGACTCACCGGCCGCGATTGGATCTACGAAAACAACTCCGACGTCGAGGTTCTCTGCGATCTGCCATTCAGCAAGGCCACCAAATCGCCCACGCGCTGGGTCGTTGTGGTTCCGGAGAATTCGCCCATCCGCACCGTCAACGATCTTCAAGGCAAACGCGTGGCAACCGAGGCCGTGGGTCTCACAAAGCGCTACCTCGCATCGCGCGGTGTAGACGCTGCAGTGGAGTTTAGCTGGGGTGCCACGGAGGTGAAAGTGCCGGATCTTGTTGATGCCATTGTCGACATCACGGAAACGGGAACCTCCCTGCGCGCAAATCATCTCCGCATTGTCGACACAATCCTCGAGTCGTTTCCCCAGCTGATTGCCAATAAAAACTCACGCAGCGACAGCTGGAAATGCGAGAAGATGGATGCCCTCACTGTTTTGCTTACGGGCGCTCTCAACGCACGCGACCTTGTCGGATTGTCCATGAATGTCCCTGCCGCGGGTCTCGAGACCCTGCTGGCTGCACTCCCATCCCTTAAGCAACCCACCGTGTCGCATCTTGCCCATTCTGACTGGCTGGCTGTGGAAACCGTCATTGAAGAACGAATCGTGCGACGCATTTTACCCCGGCTCAAACAGCTTGGCGCAGAGGGAATCATCGAGTTCCCGCTTAATAAAGTCATTTACTAGGCGTTCCGCGTCTAAACCTCCTCGGCGCAGCCAGGCTGGCACCGCGCCTTTCCCACACGTCCGCAAGCCGATCCACCACAGGAATCCATTCTGCCGGTGTCCATAGATTTGTCGCACGTGCGGCAGGATTTTAACCGCACGCCCTTGGGCCCACTTGTGACGTAGTCCAACGTCAACAGCGTGATTCCGCAGCTTCAGGGTGTGGCCGCTGTGCGCGTTGTTTCCATGGAAACATGGAAATTCGGCGCGTTACGGAGGACTTCACCCCACGGCGCGATGAGGAGGCTTTCGACATCGAATCCGGCGTCGCGCGCAAAAGCCATGGCACGCTTTAATTCATCATCTGGCGCGGGAATGCGACGTCCCAGAATCCACAGGGCCTTTCGTGAAGGCTGACCGACAATCGCCACACGGTATTCGGGATCCACGTTGAGGACATGATAATTCGGTCCGGTGAAGGCCGCGATTACGCCGGGTATGCCAGGAAACCGCACTGTCAACCGTCCCGGCGGATTGCCGTCCGCGAGATCGGCCACACCGCGAACGGAGCCTCTGACGTTCCCATCCAACAAAACCTCGCGATTATAAACAGAGACCCGTCCGGGACGATCGCCAGGCGCGTACGCCGCAACGGCAAGTGTGTTGTTTTTCTGATAAAAGACGGGCAGCCGCGCCCACTCATACCAGACGCCGGAGAAGCGTTCCGGATCGAACGTTTCGGGGCGGGGTAATTCTGCGTGCGTGCCTGAACGTAGCGCGCAGCCTGCGCCCATGCAGACTGCGACGGCGACAGTGAAAACGGCGCCGAACGAGGCGACGTTTCGAGGGGGGAATGGCAGTGCTATCATGACGGATGGGTTAGGGGGCGATTCTCACGAGAATCAGAATCGCGCAAGCTCTCGGCAAGTTGCAAGGCTTCTTCGGGGGTGGCAATGGCCCCCTCCAACTGTGCGTTCTGCACATGTTCGAGGACGCGTCCGAGTTCGGGTCCGGAACGCCAGCCGCGGGCAAGGAGATCACGACCGGTTAACAAACGCGGAGGGATGATTGGTTCGTTTGCAAACTCATGCGCTTTGGCTTTGAGAAATTCGAGGTTGTCGATCATGCCATGGCTGGAGAGGCAATCGACGCGGTGCAGCTCGAGTTCATCCTCGAAATCAGGCCGGGCCATGAAGCGTTTGAGTTTCGCAACGCGCATGTTCTGCACGTCCTTGAACACCATATGCTGGCGAACCGCCTCCACGATGCGGGCGATATCGGCGTTGGCGAAACGCAGACGCCGCAACAGATCCTCGGCCATGGCAGCGCCGACGCGGTCGTGACCGTTGAAGCGGATGCGGCCTTTTTCGTCGACCGCTGCGGTGGGAGGCTTGCCGATATCGTGGAGCAACACGGACCAGACCATGGGGGTGGAGGGGTCGGAGCCGAGCAGATCCAGCATGATGCGCGTGTGAACGTACACGTCGCCTTCGGGATGAAACTCAGGAGGCTGCTCGCATCCATGCAAGGCTTCGACCTCCGGGAGCACACGGGCAAGGAGTCCGCTCTCGCGCAGAAGATCCAAGCCGCGCGCGCGATGCGGAGAGAGAAACAACTTTACCAACTCGTCGCGAACGCGCTCCATACTGACCTGCCCGATCCCCGCCGCGGCAGTCTGCAAAGCGCGCCATGTGACCGGTTCGACCTCAAAATCGAGCGTCGCAGCGAAACGCACACAGCGCAGAAGCCGCAGTTTGTCCTCATTGAAGCGGTCAGCCGGAACGCCGATGGCACGGATGCGGTGGGCGGCAAGATCCTCTTTTCCGCCGACGTAATCGATGGTGCGCTCTTCAATCGGATCGTAAAACATGCCGTTGATTGTGAAATCGCGCCGCTGCGCATCTTCCCGGTCGGATGCAAATTCCACGCGTTCGGGTCTGCGCCCGTCGGCATACCCACTCTCGGTGCGGAATGTCGCCACTTCGAAGTGCTGGCCGTCCTCCACGACAACGATCACGCCGAAGTGGGCACCCACGGCGTGGGTCCGCGGAAAAAGCGCCTGAACCTCCTCCGGGCGTGCGGAAGTCGCGATGTCGATGTCGTGCGGCGTTTTTCCAAGCAACATATCGCGCACACTGCCCCCGGCGAAGTAGGCGACATGCCCGGCGCGATGCAGGCGGTCTGCAATGCGTGTGGCGGTGGTTTCCATGGCGCTCGCGTTCAAGGGGGCAGCTTGCGCATTTCGCAGCAGCGATGCAACCGACGGAAACCGCGTTGAACGCGGAATACCACGGAGCTGTCGAAGCTCAAATTATTGGAAAATCACGCTGTTAACTGTGCGACCGCGCATGATTCAGGCACCATAGCCGCGATTCTCTCTTGAGTTTTCAACCCGTAACATCCATAAACGCAACGCCAGGATTTTACCAATCTCTTTATATGAAAACCGTTCTTTCCACCCTATTCGTCTCCATTGCTCTCAGTGCAGCTCTTCATAGCGCCGATCTGTGGATGACCGATTTTGAGGCTGCCAAACAGAAGGCAGCTGAAGGAAACAAAATGCTCCTGATGGATTTCACCGGGTCTGATTGGTGCGGATGGTGCATCAAGCTCGACGATGAAGTCTTCAGCAAGCCGGAGTTTGCGGAGTATGCCGAAGAGAATCTTGTCTTATTGAAACTCGATTTTCCGAGGCGCAAAGAGTTGTCTGCCGAGGAACAGGCGCAGAACCAAAGGCTGGCTGAAGAATACGATATTGAAGGGTTCCCAACCGTGATTGTGCTTAATGGCGTCGGCGAGCAAATTGGAACGCTGGGGTACATGCCCGGCGGACCTCAGACGTTTATCGCAGCCCTTGAGGAGTTGAAAAAGTAAGGTCCGCGCGCGGCTCATTCTGCATTAACGACGTGCCCGTTTCCGTCCGAGCGCTTTTTTAACCTCGGGAAAGGGCAACGTATTGATCACCTCATCCCGCGTGAGCCAACCTTTGCGGGCGATACTCACGCCATGGCGAAGGTAACCGTAAGCGTCGATGCGGTGCGCATCGGGGTTAATCGCACATAGGACGCCTTTTTCTTTTGCCAACGGCCACCAACGCCAGTCAAGTTCGACGCGCTGCGGACTGCAATTGAGTTCAATAATGGTGCCTGTGTCGGCCGCAGCATCAATGATGGCGGGTACGTCGATTTTGTAGGGCTCACGAGTCAGCAACAGGCGCCCGGTGATATGTCCGAGCATGGTGACGTTTGGATTGGAAATGGCACAGATGACACGCTTCGTCATTTCCGCTTCGCCCATGGTAAAGGAAGCGTGGACTGAGGCCACGACATAATCGAGGCGCGAGAGGATTTCATCCGGGAAATCGAGGGCGCCACTTTTCAGAATGTCACATTCCGTGCCGGTAAACACGTGGAACGATTTCCCCAGTTCTTCGTTGAGCCGGGCGATATCGTTCATCTGTTCGGCCAGTCTTTCGGCATCCAAACCATTTGCCTGGAACGAACTTTTGCTGTGATCGGCAATACCGAGATAATCGAGGCCGAGATCGCGGGCCGCATCAACCATTTCGCTGAGGGTTCCACGCCCGTCGCTGGCGGTTGTGTGCACATGAAACACGCCGCGCAGGTTTTCGAGTTCGACAAGGCGCGGAAACGTTCCTGAGCGTGCGGCCTCGATTTCTCCGATATCTTCGCGAAGTTCCGGCGGGATGTAGTCCAAGCCGAACGCAGCGTGCACCCCGGCTTCATCCACGATGTTTTCCGGGGGCGATCCCCCCTGTTTACGCTCTTGCGCAACACTGGAGTCCACTGCGAGCCCGTATTCGTTGAGGGTCCAACCCCGATCCCTGGCGAGACCGCGCAGTTTCACGTTATGTTCCTTGTTGCCTGTGAAATACGCCAGAGCAAACGGATATTGCGCAGCGCTGACGACGCGCAGGTCGGCCTGCACGCCGGACTGCATTCGCACGCTGCATTTTGTGGCGCCTTTGGCGAGGATTTCCTCGACTGGATCGAGCTTCGAGAACGCGTCGAGAACATCGGCAGGCGCTTTCGAGGCGGCAAGAAAATCGATATCATGCACGATCTCGCGCCCCCGGCGGAAGCTGCCAGCCACCTCGGCGAGGGAGACAGAGGGATGATTCTTCAGCTTGTCCAGCACGTATTGCACTTCGCCAGCCACCGAATAGTGGAGGAAGGAACCGGCGTAAGTGCTGAGCCGATCGATGGACGTCGCGATCTTCTCCGCGCTTTTCTCGCCAAACCCCTGAAGTTCGGCGATTCTACCATCTGTTGCGGCCGCATACAGATCCGGCAGACCGACCACCCCGAGTTCGTCCATGATAACTTTCAGCTTCTTCGGGCCCAGCCCCGGCAGATCCAGCATTTGAAATACCCCGGCTGGAAATTCTGCGACGAGTTCATCATAGTAAACGAGGCGACTGGTGGAGATGAGTTCGGCGATTTTCGCGGCGATGGCTTTGCCCACTCCCGGAATGCGGTCCAGCTCGCCCGCCTTTGCGGCATCTTCAAGCCGACCGGGAAAGTTCTCAATGGCGCGTGCGGCAGCGGCGTAGGCGCGCGTTTTAAACGGGTTTTCCCCCTTCAGTTCGAGCAGCTGGCCGATGCGGCCGAGAAGATCTGCGATCTCATCCTTGTCTGTCATGATCCGGAGAATGTGATGTTGAGATGCCGATGCTCCGGAGTCAGGATTCCGCGCTGGCGCTCACGACTGCGTCTCCGGCTTCTTCGCTCAGGAGTCGGTCGCTCTTGCCAAAGCTGTCGGAGATACCCGGGCTTTCCTCGTTGAGAGTTGCGCCGTTGGACGGCGGGCCATCGGCAGCTTCGTCGGCGGTCCTGGCAAACCGCACGCCCACAAGCTTGCTCACGCCCTTGCGTTCCATGGTCACACCATAAAGATAATCGGCTTTGGCAATTGTGCGTTTGTTGTGGCTGATGACCACGAACTGGCTCTGCTCGGCGAAACGCTCCAACAATCGGACGAAACGCGAAATATTCGAGTCATCCAGTGGAGCGTCCATCTCGTCGAGAATGCAGAACGGGCTGGGTTTGACCATATAAATGGCAAACAACAACGCCACGGCGGTCATGGCGCGTTCGCCACCGCTGAGCAGTGAAATGGCCTGCGGCTGTTTCCCCGGAGGCTTAGCCACGATTTCGATCCCGCATTCGAGCGGGTTGGAACTGTCCATCAAGGCAAGATCGGCTTTGCCGCCGCCGAACAGTTCGCGAAAGATATACGCGAAGTTCTCCCGCAAGCGGGCAAAGGTCTCGGCGAAAAGTTCCTCAGTGGTTTTGTTGATTCGGGCGATGGCCGTCAGCAGCTCATCTTTGGCGCGAATCAAATCATCATTTTGCTGCAGCAGGAAGGTGTGCCGTTCTTCAAGTTCGGCAAACTCCTCGATGGCATCAAGGTTCACGGGCCCCATCGCGTCGAGTTTGCGGGTGAGTTCGCCGACAAGCTCCTCGACCAGCTCCCAATCGATGGGTTGCTCCGTGGGATTGTCTGATGCCGCGCGCTCGGATATCCCGGCGTCATCCGCGTTGCTGTCGGAGAACCCCGCATCGAATTCCTCTCTGACGTCCTCGGCAGAATCCGAGACTTGTTGGTCGCCAAACTCCGAGGTTGAGAAATCGGCAGCGGCATCCGACTCGCTGACCTGGTCAGCGGTGTCGTCTTCGCTCCCAGCAGCGTTGCGTTGCCGCTTTTTCTTCACCTGATCGAGGGTTTTATGCAGCAGATACGTGTCGGAGCGAAACTCGCCGATATCGACCCGATACCGGCGCATGACGTGCTCCCGAAGATTGTCGACATGCAGGGCGGTCTGTGTCTGGCGCACTTCGTGGCGGCCACGCTCATGGCGAAGACGGTCCACAACATCTCGGATCGCACGGAGCTGTTCACCAGCCTCGGAAATCTTCGCCCCTGCCGCTTCGCGCTCCTGGAGCACCGCGGCCACCTCCTCCTGCGCGGAACGCAGCGCGCCTTCCTCACCGGCAATCTCGTCCGTAAGCCGGGTGTTCTCGTCTTCGGCGGCGCGTATGCGCTCTTCGTAGGACGCCACATCATGGCCGCGGGCGGCAATCTGCTGTTCGAGTTCGGCTATGCGCTCGTCGAGCGGCGTTCGCCGGGCGGCAAGCCCTTCCAAACGCTGGCGGGCGGTGGCGGCCTGCACGCGCGCCTCGTTCACGGCAGCTGAATCGGCGGTTTCACGCTCGCGGGCGACATCGACTTCTCCGGCTGCG
>CAZZCL010000073.1:343-14923 GCA_964652295.1 uncultured Chthoniobacterales bacterium | reverse complement strand
CAGCCTGCGGCTCGGCCATGGCATGGCACAGCGCGGTCGCGCGGCCGGGCGGCGGGGGTCTGTTCTGGCTTGGGTTGTGCGCGGTGCTGGGAACGTACACGGTACCATACTTCGTTCTCTGGGCAGGGCCGCTCCTGGGTCTTGTGTGGATTGTGACCCGGCGCGAGCAGGCGTTTCGCATGGGAGTCTGGACCGCGGTGTTGGTACTGGCTCTCTATCTTCCGGTGCTTGGCGGGCTGGCAAACGTGACGGGCTCGTACGCCGGCAACTACGGCCTGAAATTCATCGGCATCGACGATGTGAACCGAGCGTTGAGGCATTGTGTGCCGGCGGCATTCGGGCGGCCGGATATTTTATGGATTCTTGCTGCAGGCAGCGTTGTCCTTGTGCTTCCTGTCATTCTGCGATGCGAGCGGACACCGGCAGCGCGTGCGGTGCACGTAGTCTCAGCTCTTGTCGCAGGATTTCTGGCGTTCTGTCTTATTGCCGCGACGCCCCCCACGAGAACGACCGCATTCCTTGGTGGCGCGACGGCGTGGGTCGTTCCGCTTGCGATTGCAATGGCATTGCGACATCCACTGGCGATCCCCATGCGGCCACTGCTCGTTTTGCTGCTGGCGGGCAGCCTGGTTGGCGCCGGGTGGCGCAGCGTCGTTACATTCAAATTCGTTGCGAAGGAGAAATGGCAGGAGGCCGGCCGAATCATTGGGACGCTGTTTCCGGCCGAGACGACAGTGTGGATGGAGGAAAAGCGGCACAAACAGCTGCGCGCGTATCTGCCCGAGAACGGACGCATTGTTCATGACAGAGCGGTGGATGAAGCGGCTTTCCTCAGAGGCGACGAGATCGTGTTCGACGCTAATCACAGTGCGGATATGCCGCGCGTGGATCCCTCAACGTTGCCAGAGCCTGCGATGGTGCTGCGGATGCCCGTGCGCAAGGGTGTGCATCAGATCGTTTTCCGCGATCCGGAAAGCACGGGAGTTGGGCGGATCTCAAGCGCGGCGGGGCAGATCGACGGCAGTTCACGGAGGATCCGGGTGCCGCTGGCTGACGGCGTCCCATTGGTTCTTGAAGCGGCAAAAGAATCTCCGCGTGCGTTGCTTGTGGTTTTCGCGATCGCGATTCCGGATGGTCGCTTTCGGGCGCGTGTTTTGGACGATGGCGAGCTTTATTCCACGAGGGAGGTGGAGGTGTTGCGGGAATCGGAATTTATTGTGGTGCCCACACCGGAGGGAGCCGGGGCTGTGGAGTTGCGCTACGAATCGACCGATCCCGACGCGCCACCGCCCATCGTCGCGGCAGCGCGATTTCTTTGAAGAGTCCGGTATTGCACGCTTCCCGGAGCGCAGATCGCAGCCGCGGCGGCCCATGCGTCTCAGTCTTCGCCTTGCGCCTTTGTAAATGCGGGTTTGCCGTCAATTTCTTCGAGCTTTTCGATATGCATCCAGCGCCACCCAAGGCTTTCGATCCCGTCAAGAAGCGGCTGCAACGCCGAGGCGGAGATGCCCTCGGTGTTCATCGCGAGAAATCGGCAACGCCAATGATCGACGCAATCGGTTTGAGCACCTTTCTGCGGGAAAACCTGCGTGCCGCGATTGGAAATCATCTTAAGCTCAAGTCCTGCGGATGGCGCGAGGGTTTTCAGGGCGCGTCCGAGTTCGCCCGGGGCGATCCCGGCTTCGACAAACACGTCGCAACCAAGCGTGCGACGCATGTCGGGTCGGACCGAAACAGGATCCGGCGAGAACGCTGGCATCGCAAGCGGGCGATACTCACGCGCGGGCAGGCGTGATGGCATTTTGCCAAAGTTAGAAATCACGGCGTCGGCGTAGGCGGCAGTGCCAGCTGGCGTATGCGTGGAGGCGACGTCCTTGGTAACGTTGCGGCCTTCTTCCAGCGTGGCGAGCACTGCGTTCTCCACTGTGCGCGCAGCGTCGAGTTCCCCCAGATGGCGCAGCAATAGCACACCCGAAAGAATCATGGCTGTGGGGTTGGCAGCATTTTGCCCGGCGTATTTCGGGGCGGAACCGTGCACCGCTTCAAAGATGGCGATGCCACTGCCGATATTCGCGGAGGGCGCAAATCCGAGCCCTCCAATCAGGCCGGAACTAAGATCGCTCAGGATGTCGCCGTTCATGTTGGTCGTGACGATCACATCGAATTGCTCCGGTTTCTTGACGAGCTGATGGGCAGCGTTATCGACGATGATGTGTTGCGCATCAAGATCCGGGTATTCCGAGGCCATTTGTTCGAATACACGTTTCATCATGCCTTCGCTCAACTTCATGATGTTAGCCTTTGTCGCGCAATGCACGGAACGCCGTCCCTCGGCGCGAGCCACTTCGAACGCCAGGCGCACAATCTTTTCGCATCCCTTGTGGGAGATGAGCTTAAGACATTGCGCAACGCCGGGCGTCTGCATGTGTTCGATTCCAGCGTAAAGATCCTCCACGTTTTCGCGGACAACGACGAGGTCGATGCCGCGCCCGCTGAAGGGTGTCGCCACCCCCGGAAATTCGCGCACTGGACGGATGTTGCCGTAGGTCTCGAAGAGTTTGCGCAGGGTGACGTTTGCGCTCTTTTCGCCGAAGCCAACCGGTGTCTCCAGAGGGCCTTTTAGCACAGCGCGCGTGCGCGCGATGGATGCGATGGTGTCTTCCGGTACGCCGGATGGCACACCCTGCCTGAAGACTGACGCGCCTGCGGCAGCGTCTTCCCAGGCGATCCCAGGGCAGGCGGCATCGAGGATCCTGCGCGTAGCGCCGGCCACCTCCGGGCCGATGCCATCTCCAGGTATGTACGTGATGGTGTGCTTTGTCATTGTCCGGGAGTTGCTGCTATGGCGTGGTGCATTGATGTCTCCGCGTCGATGCGAGCCTGGATTTTATTCCGCGCTTCGCCGGCCAGATGCGCCAAGAGCACCTCGTGCAGAAGATGACGTGCCCCGCTGCGGCGCCACGCCGGAAGGGCATGCTCAATGCGCCGACCCTTGAGTCGGACAACGATGCGTCCGGACTCAAGCCAGCCGCCATCGAAATCGCCGGCCAACGGGCCAGGCAACTCGTGTGGCGGCCGTGGCGAGACCCAGTAGACAGGACCCGTCAACCGACTGGAAAGAGTGGCTTCATCGGGGTTGTCGAGCGCGAGAACGCGCGGCTGGCACACCGGAAGGGATGCCGGGACGGGGGCGTTACAATTTGAGGTGGAATAGGATATGAACATAACGGCAGCAAACCTGCCGCGGTAGCCTTATTACACAATTAGAATGATAAGAACAAATGCATCGATAAAACCGAACGATGTTCCGTCCATGTTGCGACCGGCTTCTGCGTTGGGCGCCACGTTCTTTGTTGCCATCGGGTGCAAATCGGATATGGATCATCAGCGCCATGAACCCATCGAAACGAGTGGTTCCGCAGCCCCGTCGGCGCCATCCAGGCTGGTCTTCCGGGCTAAGACTTGCGTTGAGCGCCCGGTTGGCCCCGTTTGCGGTGCGAAATGGTTTATTGGCCACCACGAGATGGTGCGTTTCGGGATGCGCAAGGTCTGTCCTCGGGATGGCAATGGCATGTTTTGCGGTGGCCATTAGCTCGGCTGAACTGGCTCGCGCTCAACAGGCCGCACCGCCACCTCCGATCGAAGTGCAGTCCGCGCCGCCCGAAGCTGTTGCCGCCGGTACACCCACGCCGGACAGCCCTTCGATTCGCAGGCTTGGCGCGCAAATCCGCTCCTTCGCGTTCGGTGACGGGCAAAGCGTGTGGGTTGAAGATGCGGAAGGCGGGGCTGTCAACGTCATTGACGGTACGGACGCTGCCTATCCGTTGATTCAGTCGGAGGTTGCGGGCGAAGGAACGTATGCGTTCCACCTTGCTCACCCCGCAGCGCAACCGAATTGGTTCGAATTAAACGTGGATATCGATGTGGGTCCGCTGACCAAGTTGTTCTTCCTGTCGAAGCTTGGTTACGCGACATCGGACGAAAAAGCGCGCGTCGAGGTTTCCACCAATGGCGGGTCGACCTGGATACCGATGTATTCGCAGCCCGGCTCGGGAGGAGCTGGAGAAGGGGCATTTTCATTGCGTGAAGTGGATCTTGGAACTGAATACAACGGGCAACAGGTTCGTATCCGATTTTATTACGACTTCGCAGGCGGCAGTTATTACCCCCAGACCGACGTAGACGTCGGATGGTTGATTGATGATGTTCAGGTTGGCGAACAGTACGAAAAGATTTCCTGGTCAGTCGGCGATCCGACAGCGAGCGAAGTGCGTTATGTGCAGTTGATCAATCGATCCCGCGCCGATGCCAGTGCAGAGGCTGAGCGTCTGCGCGATATCGCAGATTCGGATATCCTGGGCGCTTATGTCTTTTTCGGTATCGTGCCTGCCAACATCGTCGTGCAGTACGCATGGCATGTGAACAACGCGTGGATGGATGAAACCGCGCAACCGCTTGCCATTCATGCTCAACTGACTCAGGCCGCGCGGTTGCATAGTCAGGACATGTTTAACAACAATTTCCAGGGTCACGTCAGCTCACCGAATCCCGTGGCTCCAATTCTACCCCTCGACCAATTGGCCAATCGGGTTGGTCGCGTGGGTTACACGGGCTGGGTGCGTCTGGGTGAGAACGTGTTCGCTTACTCGGAAAACACGGATTATGGCCATGCGGCGTTTGAAGTGGACTGGGGCACTACGTCGGATCCTTCAGCGGACGGCTACAACCCGGCGTTTGTGGGGCAGGGGATGCAGAATCCGCCGGGGCACAGGTTGAGTTTGCATGACGGTGAGATGAACGAGATCGGGGTCGGGGTGATCAACGGGAGCAACGGCGGTGTGGGGCCGCAGATTGTCACTCAGGATCTTGGGGAACGCCCCGGGGTGGCTTACATCTGCGGAGTCGTTTATGACGATTTAGATTCGGACGGTCTGTTGACAGTTGTGAGCGACGCCAATCACGAAGGCCGCGGAGGGGTGCGGGTGGATGTCAACGGCAGTTCCTACTATTGCGTCACGCCCCCGTCGGGCGCCTACGCCGTGCCTGTGACGGCGGACGGAACGTACACGGTCACCTTTTCCGGTCCGGGCATCCTTGACCATTCGACCACGGTCACGATCGCAGGAATGCAAAACGTGGCCCTGGATTATGATCCCACGGATTCCGGGTACGCCGCGTTCGCGGCGGCCTACGGACTCGTGGGTGGAGTGGACGATGATGACGACGGCGATCTTGTTTCCAACGGCGTTGAGTACACAGTCGCCGGGATGAATCCTGCGCTTCCCGATGCGCATCGTTTCGTCACAACGACATTTCCTGCCGAGGGCCAAATGCAGATGACCGTTTTGAAACGCGGCGGGGTTTCCGATCTCGCGTTGCAGGCGCTCGTATCTGCGGATCTGATCCGCTGGGTTGCTCCCGGGGTTCTGCCGGGGACCGATGTCGTCTCAGAGGATGCGGCGCATGTCACCATCTCAGTTGTTACAAGCCTGAGGTCGGTGTTTGCCGGGTTCGTCGCACAATAATTGCGCCCTGGCTGTTGCGCCATTTGCATCCGAAGTTCATGGCGCCGTTGAACTATCATCATTTGCGATATTTTCATGCTGTGGCGCGGACGGGCAGTCTGACGCGTGCCGCGAAGGCATTGCGCGTGGCCCAATCGGCTGTGAGCAGCCAGATCAAATCGTTGGAAGACAGTCTCGGCGTCGAGCTATTCGAGAGACGCGGCAGATCGCTCGCGTTGACCGAGGCCGGGCGGCTTGTGCTGGATTACGCCACAGAAATTTTCCGTGCCGGGGAAGAGATGCTGGATGCATTGAGACACCGCCCGTCCAACCGCCCTGTGATCCGCGTGGGCGCTGCGGCCACGTTGTCGCGCAACTTCGCCATGATGCTGCTTAAGCCTGTATTACAAAGTGCGGAGCTTGTCGTGCATACGGGTCCGGTGCGGGAATTGATCGTGCAGTTGCGCGCCCACACGTTGGACGTGGTCTTGTCCAATGCACCGGCGCCAACGGATTCGGATAGCCGACTGCACAGTTATCTGATCGACGAGCAGGACGTCTGCGTTGTGAGCGATCCGGCGGAAGGCCGGTCGCGCCTGAAGTTTCCGGGGGGTCTGGAAGGGCGGCGCATTGTGTTGCCATCGTTGGAAAGTGATTATCGCGCGGTGTTTGACGCCATGCTCAGCCGCGGGGGCGTGCGACCGGTGGTGGCGGCCGAGTGCGACGACATGCCCATGCTGCGCCTGCTTGCCCGCGAGGCTGGTGCGCTGGCTCTGGTGCCGCGCGTGGTTGTGCGCGATGAACTGCGCGCCCGCACGCTTGTGGAACGCTGTCGGATCCCCGGATTGAAAGAGTCTTTTTATGCCATTGCGCCTGACCGGCATTTTCCGAACCCGTTGGTCCGGGAATTGTTGAAGCGGCCACAGACGGCAGGCAAGGCGGAGGGAGCGGGGGGAAGGCGCTCGCACCTAAAATAGGTTTGAATGCGCCTCCGTGCGGTGTTTGGCTGGAGACTTTTCATTGTCCCCCATGAACGATTCTGCCGACCCGGATTTGCGTGAGAAGGTCAACATGCCGTTTGTTGTGCTGGTCACAGTTGTTGCCGCGCTCGGTGGATTTCTCTTTGGGTTCGACAGTGGAGTAATCAACGGCACGGTTGAAGGATTGGAGACGGCTTTCAATTCGAACAGCGTTGGCACAGGGTTTAACGTGGCGTCCATGCTGTTGGGGTGTGCGGCGGGCGCATTCGCAGCCGGCCGACTTGCCGACCGCTTTGGGCGTCGCAGCGTCCTGCTTGTTGCTGCGGTATGTTTCGCCATCAGTGCCTGGGGCTCCGGAATTGCGGGCAGTTCCGGGGAGTTTGTGGGTTACCGCGTGCTTGGCGGTCTGGCGGTGGGGGCCGCGAGCGTGTTGTCGCCGGCCTACATCAGCGAGATGACTCCTGCGCGGTATCGGGGAGCACTCACGTCGATCCAGCAAATCGCAATCATAGGCGGCTTGTTTTTGTCGTTTGTCAGCAATTTTCTGATCGCTGGACAGGCCGGTGGCGCGTTGCAGGAGCTGGCTTGGGGTTATGAAGCGTGGCGATGGATGTTCTGGGTGGAATTGCTTCCCGCTGGCCTGTTCTTTTTTGCCTTGCTATGCATTCCCGAGAGCCCGCGCTATCTGGTGTCTGCCGGGCGTGGCGACCGTGCTGAGCGCGTGCTGGCATGCCTTTTCGGGCCGACCGCGGCCTCGGCGAAAGCCGGGCAGATCGCCGCCACACTCAATCGTGAGCACCGCCCGCGTTTTTCGGATCTGCTCCGCCCCGACGGTGGGTTGCGCACCATAGTCTGGGTCGGTCTGGGGTTGGCCAGCCTGCAACAGTTCGTGGGCATTAACGTCGTGTTCTATTATGGAAGCGTCCTGTGGCGGGCTGTCGGGTTCACAGAGGGCAACTCTCTCCTGATCAATGTCATCAGTGGTGCCGTGAGTCTTGGCGCATGTGCGGTCGCGATTGCCGTGATAGACAAGGTCGGGCGGAGACCGTTGTTGCTTATCGGTTCCGTGGGAATGGCGCTTGCCCTCGGCACAATGGCATGGGTCTTTGCCGTGTCGGGCAAGGGAGCAGACGGCCAGCCGCAGTTGGCGGGCGCCATGGGGTTCGCCGCTTTGATCGCTGCAAATCTTTACGTGGCCTTTTTCAACGTGTCCTGGGGTCCTGTCATGTGGGTTATGCTTGGCGAAATGTTTCCCAACCAGTTTCGCGGTTCGGCGCTTGCGGTGAGCGGGCTCTCCCAGTGGGCCTCGAATTTTGTCGTGACCATCACGTTCCCCATACTGCTGAAGGGCGCAGGGCTCGGCGTGGCGTACGGGATTTATGCGGCGTTTGCCGTTGCGTCGTTCTTTTTCGTCAAGGCGCTTGTGCGGGAAACCAAAGGGATGGAACTGGAGGAAATGCAGGGGTGAACGGCAGTCGCAGGCGATGAAAAAGTTTCTAAGCGGGTTGCAGGGAGCGGCGGCGTTGCTGATTGCCGTGTCGCTCGCGATTGCATCGCCAACTGTGTTGCGCTGGATCGATCCTGCCGCCGGGGCATTTGACATCGCCTATCTGCAACGGCCGCTTCTCGGCGCTGTATACTTTTTCTTTGCGCTGTTTGCGGCCTGGGTGGCTTTGCAGGTGGATTTTCCAACGATCGACAAATGGATCGACCGTGGCGGCTTCCGGTCTGCATGGGAGAAGCTCGCTGACGCTGACAAGTTCAAGGTTGCGCTCGCCGTGTTGGGTTCTCTGATGGCAGCGTTTCTGATATGCATCTGGCTGGTGCCGGTATGAAAACTCTTGGGCCAGTGGCGCTTTTCGTCGGGTTGATGCTGTTTTATGCGTGGCTGGAACGCGATGGCACACGGTGGGGCGGCCTGGCTTCCGGTGTGCGCGGCGCGGTGTTGAGGGAAGCTGGCGCGATGGTTGGCGTGCGGGAGGTGGGCGGCAATAATCGCGGAGAGCGGATCGACGCAATATTGGACAGCGTGGGGTTGCGCGGAAGCGGGGCCGCCTACTGCGCTGCGTTCAACCGTTATTGCTATGATCGGGCGGGACTTGCCGGCGTGGGACCGCGATCGGCGTGGTCTCCCGATTGGGTGGCATCTCCCACGTGGGCTGACGGCCAGGGCGCCCAACCTCGCCCGGCGGATGTGTTCGGAATCTATTTCTCTTCAGCGGGCCGCATTGCGCACAGCGGCCTTGTGGAACGCTGGGGGGAATATTCCGTCCTGACAGTGGAAGGGAACACCCGGCCCGAAAGCGCGGCAGGCGCATTGGACGACCGTGAGGGAGGCGGCATTTGGCGGAAACGCCGGTTGATTCGGCAGATTGCCGCAGTCCGAGATTGGATCGGCGAGACGGAGGGTGAGCGATGACGCTCCGTCGGCCGATTGTGGCGAGAGAACGTTGAACAGGATGCGTGCAGGAATTTGTTCTTTGCAGTTTTGCAGGTTGCAAAGGCCGACTTACGTCGGGTAACGTTTAATTTCGGGCGCGCCACGCCAACTTCAGCTTTTGCCTCGCCCATGCCTTCCACCGTCGTTTTTAAACGCGTTTTTGATCTGTTTCTTTACCTGGTTTTTTGCGCTCTCGCAGGCACGGGCCTGCTGATGGCGTTCCGATTGCCATCAGGGACCGGGCGCCGATTTGAGGCGTTTGGGATGACGCGACACGACTGGGGCGAGATTCATTTATGGCTGGGAATTGCGTTCCTCGTAGGGATCGCGGTGCATTTGGTTCTTAATTGGAATTGGTTGACGAAAATCGCGGCGCAAAAGCATGCCTGGCGATTGTGGCTAGGGCTGCTGGCGGGTCTTGCACTGTTGATTCTTCCGCTGGCAACGCCGGTTGAGCCTTCGACGGGTGAGCGTGGCGCCGGATCGAGGGAGGAACGCGGGAAGGGGAAGAACCGCTGACGCCGCGGGTTGAAGACGATCTGCCTTATGCCAGGCTTTACAACGGTATCGCCATAACGTATCGCAAGTTTGCAATCAATCCCATGTCTTCGCTTATTCTTTTACCCCGCTTTCCAGCTCTGGCCGCACTCGCGCTGTCCCTGCCCTTCGGTTGCGGCAGGCACGAGATCCATCGGGAATTCTCTGAACCCGAACCCATGGCTCTGCGCGTTGCCTCAGTCGAATCATCCGAGTTCGGGGGGCGTGAAGAAGTCATCGGTACTGTGCGCCCACGGCTCGCCGCTGCGGTGTCCGCCAAGGTCAGCGGGACGATTGTCGAGGCGCCGCTGGATCCGGGTGCTTCGGTCCGGGCGGGGGATCCTCTTGCGAGGATCGATGCGCGGGAAATCCAGGGTCGGCTGGATCAGGCGCGGGCGAACGCTGTGGAAGCCCGCGGGGATTTCGAACGGGTGAGTCGGCTCGCAGCCTCCAACGCCGTCTCGCGCCGGGAGCTGGACGCCGCAGTTGCGCGGCGTGACGCCGCGGAAGGCGCTCTGATCGAGGCGGAAACGATGCTCCAATACATGACAATCACTGCGCCGTTCCACGGCGTGATTGCGCGTAAACTTGTGGAGGTCGGCGATCTGGCGCAACCCGGGCGCGTTTTGTTCGAATTGGAAGATCCTTCAACGTTGCGTCTTGAGGTGGAGGTGCCGGAACAATTGGGCGGGCTTGTCAAAGTGGGGCAGACACTTTCTGTGCGCATTGACGCTGCGCCGTTTGAAGGGGAGGGGGTCGTCGACGAGATCGAACCCACGATCGACCGCGCTAGCCGAACTTTTCCAGCCAGGCTTGTGCTGCCTGATGATCCAGGGTTGCGATCGGGTCAATTTGGTCGCGCCTCGGTGCCGCTGCCTGCGGGCGGCGGGTTGTGGGCTCCCGAGGAAGCGCTGATCTCCCGGGGGCATCTCGATCTCGTTTACGTGGTTGCTGGCGGAGACGAACCCCGCGCGAGGTTGCGGGTGGTCCGGACGGGGCGGCGTGAGAACGGGCGCGTCGAGATTCTCGCCGGAATCGAAGCCGGCGAGTCGGTGGCCCTGCAACCGCCGCATGCTCTTGCCGATGGCCAGCGGGTGACGGTGCAATCGTGATGGACGGCGCATCGAACGATTCAAAGGGCGGCTCGGCGACTCCGTCCGGCGCTGGCGCGCTTGAACGCGACCATGCTCACGGTATGGCCGGTGCGATGGCCCGTGCGGGGATCCGCTCAAAACTTACGCCGTTGCTGGCAATTGCCAGCGTGATCGCCGGAATTGCAGCTGTGATTCTGTTGCCGCGCGAGGAAGAGCCGCAGATCAAGGTGCCCATGGTGGATGTACTTGTCCGCATGCCGGGCGCCAGCGTGCGGGAGATCGCCGAACGCGTGTCCCGTCCCATGGAAAAGCTTTTGTGGGAGATCCCCGGAGTTGAGTATGTGTACACCACATCGAGTCCGGGGCAGTCCCTGGCCGTCGTTCGGTTTAAGGTTGGCGAAGAAATCGAAAGCAGCATTGTGAAGCTCAATCATAAGCTGCAATCGAATTACAACCGCATCCCGCTGGGCGTGCAGGAGCCGCTGATTAGGATGCGCGGCATAGACGATGTGCCGATCATGGCGCTGACATTTCACAGTTCGCGCTACGATCATCACGATCTGCGACGGATTGCCGCGCAGGTGGACGACGCGGTCAAGCGCGTGCCGAATGTTGCCGAGACAACGTTGATCGGCGGGTTCCGCCGCCATATCCGCGTGTTGCTGGATCCCTCCCGCCTTGCAGCGCGGGAGCTTTCGCCGCTTGGCGTGGCGACCCTGTTGCAGCAGGCTAACCGTCAATCCATTGCCGGCGATGCCACAGCTGCCAACCGCGAGGTTTTGATCGAGAGTGGCGCGTTTCTGTACAGCGCAGAAGACACCGCCGGAGTGGTGGTCGGGGTCTTTGCCGGGCGCCCGGTGTTTCTGCGCGAGGTTGCCGAGATTCTGGATGGTCCCGAGGATCCGCGGCATTATGTGTATCATGGCGTGCGCGACGATAACGCGCCCGAAGGATGGCGCGAAGAACCGGCGGTGACGCTGACCGTGGCCAAGCGCCCAGGTGCAAACGCCATCGCGGTGTCACATGCTGTGATCGGGCAGGTCGAAGGGCTGCGTGGCTATTCGCTGCCCGACGATGTGCAAATGACAGTCACGCGCGATTACGGCGAGACGGCGGCGGAGAAATCGAACGAACTGCTCTTTCACATGGCCATCGCCGTCTTCAGCGTGAGCTTGCTGATCCTGTGGATGCTCGGGTGGCGCGAGTCGTTGATCGTCGCGATCGCAATTCCGTCCACGCTCGGCCTGACATTGCTCGTGTTTCTCTTGTACGGCTACACCCTGAATCGCATCACGCTGTTTGCATTGATCTTTTCAATCGGCATTCTTGTGGACGACGCCATCGTTGTCGTTGAGAACATCCAGAGGCATCTGCATTTGCCGCAGAACAAACGGCGCTCCATCTGGCATGTGTCCGTGGAGGCAGTGGCTGAGGTTGGCAATCCCACGATCCTGGCCACGCTGGCCGTGATTGCCGCCATTTTGCCAATGGCGTTTGTGGGCGGATTGATGGGTCCGTACATGCGCCCCATCCCGATCGGCGCTTCGGCCGCGATGATCTTTTCGTTGTTTATCGCTTTCCTCGTCACACCATGGGCTGCCGCGCGTCTTCTCGGCGGGAAAAAAGAGCACAGCGATCATACCGAAGATTGGTTTACGCGGTTGTACCGGCGCTTTATGGGGCCGCTCCTAAGTCATCCGGCATGGCGATGGGCGTTTCTCGGCTTTCTCGCAGTGCTGTTACTCGCCGCGTGCGCTCTCGTGCCGCTTGGTTTTGTGAAGGTCAAAATGCTGCCGTTCGATAACAAGAGCGAGCTGCAGGTCATTTTGAACATGCCGGAGGGGTCATCCCTCGAAGAAACGCTGCGCGTGGCGCGCGAGATGGGTGAATCGCTGCGACGCGAACCGGAGGTCGAAAACTACCAGATTTATGCGGGCACAGCAGCCCCATTCAATTTCAACGGGTTGGTCAGGCATTATTTCATGCGTTCAGGCGCGTATGTAGCGGATATTCAGGTGAATTTTGTGCCGAAACATGCGCGCAAAGCCCAGAGCCACGATCTGGCGCTGCGCATCCGTCCAGCGTTGGCAGAGATCGCCTCGCGAAACGGGGCGCGCATGGCCGTGGCCGAAGTGCCGCCTGGCCCGCCTGTACTCCAGACTCTGGTTGCGGAAGTTTACGCGGCCGACGATGACGAGCGCCTCGCGTTGGCGGAAAAAGTGCGCGAAATTTTTAAAACCACGCCAGGTGTCGTCGATGTGGATTGGTATGTGGAAGAGCCGCAGGAAAAGGCGCTGTTTGTCATTGATAAGGCGAAAGCGGCGTTAAATGGCGTGAGCGCTGAAACCATTGCGCGAACGCTTGAGATCGCAACGGATGGCGCATCGATCGATCTTGTGCATCAACCGCGCGAGCGTGAGGACGTTGTGCTGAGGTTGGAACTGCCCGAGACGATGCGCGGCCGCGCCGAGGATCTGCTGGCATTACGCGTCCGTCCGGGGGACGCCAACGCCCTTGCAGAACCGGGAGCCGTGGCGCGGGATGGAACGCAGCTGGTGCCATTGCGGGAGCTGGTGCGCATCGAACGTGCCGAACGCGAGCGAAGCGTTTATCACAAGAATCTGATGCCCGTCACTTACGTGATCGGTGATGTGGCAGGCGAAGCGGAGAGCCCGGTTTATGTCATTTTGGCAATGAACAAGCGGCTGGCGGAACTGGATGCCGCGGATTACGGGGGTCAGACCGGTCCAATCCGCCTTTATAATGCCACGCAGCCGATTGACGAAACGGAGCCTGCCATCAAGTGGGATGGAGAATGGCACATTACAATCGAGGTGTTCCGCGACCTTGGCATCGCCTTCGCTGCAGTGTTGGTGCTGGTGTATGCCCTCATGGTCGGCTGGTTCAAATCGTTCCTCACACCACTCATCGTGATGGCTGCGATCCCCTTCTCGCTGGTGGGCATTCTCCCTGCGCACGGCGCGATGGATGCCTTTTTCTCAGCAACAAGCATGATCGGCTTTATGGCCGGGGCTGGCATCGTGGTGCGCAACTCGATCATTTTGGTGGACTTCATCGAACAACGCTTGCGCGAAGGTGAGCCATTGGATCGGGCCGTGGTGGACGCTGGAGCGATTCGGTTTCGGCCGATGCTGCTCACCGCGCTGGCGGTGGTCGTCGGGGCGAGCGTCATTCTTGCCGATCCGATTTTCCAAGGACTGGCAATTTCCCTTATGGCGGGTGAGATCGCGTCGTTATTGCTGAGCCGCATGGCTGTGCCGGTGCTGTACTACATGGCGTACAAACGCAAGGCTGCCTAGCGCAGGACCATTCGGCAGGATGTTCCACGGGCTTTCAGTATAAAAACCCGAAAGACGACGGTTGACGGTGGCTGACGACACCCAGGAGTGCGAACTGGAGCGGGTGACGAGGATCGAACTCGCGACATCTTCCTTGGCAAGGAAGCGCTCTACCGCTGAGCTACACCCGCATCGCGAAGCAAAATCTTAAGCCTGCAACCCTGCCGGTCAAGCGGAATTCCAAACCCGAACAAAAATGGCTTGAAACCGCAGCCCAACGGTGGAGATTCTTCCCTTAGCTGCCAAATCCTGAGTAGCTCAGCGGTAGAGCGGTCGGCTGTTAACCGATTGGTCGTAGGTTCGAATCCTACCTCAGGAGCCATTCTTGAGGAGGGGGGCCCGTGGGGTATCACGTTTACGTAATCCGAAATCCCGATGGTAAGCTTTACATCGGGCAGACAGACCGACTCGAATGGCGAATTCACCAGCACAATGATCCCGCTCACACGCTGACGCGCACCACAAAACGCTTTCGTGGCCCGTGGACCCTCGTTCACTCTGAATCACTACCCACTCGCTGCGCTGCTCTGGCACGTGAAAAGTTCCTTAAATCCGGTCAGGGTCGTGCATGGTTGAAAAACCTACTCCGCTGTTAATCCGCCTCAGGCGGATCGTAGGTTCGAATCCTACCTCAGGAGCCATTCTTGAGGAGGGGGGCCCGTGGGG
>CAZZCL010000073.1:0-243 GCA_964652295.1 uncultured Chthoniobacterales bacterium | reverse complement strand
GTCAGGGTCGTGCATGGTTGAAAAACCTACTCCGCTGTTAATCCGCCTCAGGCGGGTCCTGGTGGCAGCTGGTCTTCATTGTCGCGCACTTTTGGTGTGAGGTGCGCTAGATTTCTGGACCACAAAATAAAGGAATAAGCGACAATGAATCAAGCGACCAGAAAGCGATACAGTGCAGAGTTCAAGAGCCAGGCCGTCGGCCTGGTCGAGTTGGGAAAACCAGTCTCGGAAGTGGCGGAAGAT
>CAZZCL010000072.1:0-15311 GCA_964652295.1 uncultured Chthoniobacterales bacterium | reverse complement strand
CTTCGGCGAGCTGGGGATGCTCGTCGATCACAGCATCGATGGCAGCGAGTGCCGACGCAGGTTGCTGCTCGCGCAATGCGAGGGTCGCAAGCCCGGTTGCAGTCAGTGGACGCCCCTGTGGATCGGGGTTGCCGAGGGTTTCCCGGACCTGCGTTGCGTCCTCGGCATTACGAGTGGAGAGGGCGAGAAACATGCCGCCAGCATCGTGCTGCGGATCAGTTTCGAGGATGAGGTTGGCCTGCGCGCGTGCTTTGGACGCATCGCCGTATTCCAGATAAATGCGGGCCAGGTCGCTGTGAATGTTCAGATCGCCGGGCGAATCGTCCGCAATCCGTCGGAGGTATGGCAGAGCCTCGAGGAGGGTGCCCTGTTTGAGCGCGATTTTCGCGAGCTGACGGATTGCGTAGCTGGGATCGGCATCCGAAATGCGGGTCAGGCGCAGATAATCGATTTTCGCGCGGTCATACTCCGCGGCCTCGAAATGTGCGTCAGCAGATTCGCGAACAGCCTTTGGATCGTTTCCCGGAGAGCATGCCGCGATGGCCACGGCGAAGATCGACGCCGCACAGACAACAAGCCGGTGGCGCTGCCACGGAGCCATGGTTGGGGTATCTGGAGCTGTCATTGGGCACCTCTTAGTGTCCGGGTTTGCGGAGACTATGTTTTTCCATGAGTTCATAGAATGTGGGGCGGCTTATGCCGAGGGCGGCGGCCGCGGGAGCGATCTTGCCGCGATGCTGTTGAAGGGCCTGCTCAATCATCTCGCGCTCGACGTCGCTCCGCGCTTCCTTGAGCGTCGGTCCGTGAGTTGCGCCGGCGATGCGGTCGAGTTCGAGATCGAGCGGGGTCACGTGACGACCCTCAGCCATAATGGTTGCGCGTCGCACCCGGTTCTGCAGTTCCCGGACGTTGCCCGGCCATGCATGCTGGTTGATTGCGCGCAGCGCGGCAGGGGTGAAGGACAGCTTCGGCCCGCTGTGCTGCGCGGCATATCGCTCGAGGCAATCGCGCGCAATCAATTCGATATCGCCACCGCGTTCGCGCAATGCCGGCAACTTGATTACAACCACAGCCAGCCGGAAATACAGATCTTCGCGAAACGCACCCGAAGCAATGGCGCCTTTCAAATCCACATTTGTTGCCGCGACGATTCGGGTGTCGATCTGCAATTCTTCGCGCCCTCCGACCCGTTGAAAGCGTTGATCCTGCAGGAAGCGCAGCAGCTTAACCTGGACCGGGGGCGGGAGATCGCCGATCTCGTCAAGGAACAGGGTGCCGCGCGCAGCGGTTTCGATAAGGCCCGTCCGCGATTCGTGTGCGCCCGTGAAGGCGCCTTTCTCGTGGCCGAACAACTCACTCTCCACCAGATTTTCGGGCAGGGCATTGCAATTGATCGCGGCAAACGGGCCGATCTTGCGCTCGCTCTGGCGGTGGATGGCGGCCGCCGCCATTTCCTTGCCGGTGCCGCTTTCGCCAAGCAGCAACACAGGAGCCGAACTGCGCGCCACTTTGCGGATCAGGCGGAAGACTTCCTGCATCACCGGGCTTGCACCGAGCATTCCTTCGAAATGTGCAGCAGGAGCCGCCGTTTTCAGCTCACGATATTCCCGCTCAATCTCGGCCAGATACGTGCAGCGCTGAAGTACAAGCTTCAGCATATCCGTATCGACAGGCTTTGGTAAAAAATCGTACGCGCCGGCGCCTACAGCCTTGAGGGCATTTTCCTTTTCGCCCTGCCCGGTAATGACCACAATCTTGGCATGAGGCGCTTCGGCGAGCAGCTCGGAAAGGGCGGTTAACCCTTCGACTGGCGAATTGGACTCCGGCGGCAGGCCGAGATCCAGAAGGACGACGGCGGGATTGCACGCGCGGAACGATTCGAGCGCCTCGGCGCGGTCGCCCGCCTGCACAATGGTGTACTCATCGGCGAGTGCCCATTTCATCTGGGTACGTATGGATTCGTCGTCGTCGACGAGGAGCAGGACGGGCTTCATTCCGTGAGCGTGACGGTGGGGTGTGTACGAAGAGCGTTTGGCCGCGGGGTCGCAATGTCAATCCCCGACCGCAGCCGGGAGCCGGACGCCGAACACGGTTCCCTGTCCGGGCGCAGTGCGGACGTCAATCATTCCGTTCATGGCTTCAACGAGCCGACGTGTCTGGAACATGCCCACGCCGAGCCCGTGAGCCTTGGTGGTTCGAAAGGGGCGAAACAGATCCCCGCGGACGAACTCCGGCGTCATACCCGGTCCGTTGTCGGCGACTTGGAAGAGGACCCGGCCCGGCTCATCGCATGCGGACAGCGTGATGGCGCCCTTGCCGTCGAGCGCTTCGCGCGCGTTGACGAGCAGATTCGCCAGCACGCTCTGCAGGGCTGCCGGATCTGCAAGTGCGCGTCCGGATGCCCGTTCGTCTACCGTGAGAGATATGCCGGGGACCGGCCCGAGAAGTTCCGCCGCGACACGCACGGCAGCATTGGCATCGCACGGCTGCAAAGCCGGTGCAGGGGTTTCCCTGAGCAACGTAAGTTGTTCGATGAGACGGTTGATTCGCGCGGCCATGGCTCCCATGGAGCGCAGGGCGTCCTCTCGGAATGCAGGCTTGTCGAAATGCAGCGGGATATTGCGCAGGAGAAGATTCAGACTGGAGGCCGCGTTCTTGAGATCGTGAACGAAAAACGCGGAAAGGTTCTGAAAGGCTTCGAGTTCCCGTGCGCGCAGGACATCCTGAGACAGGCGAAGGTTGAGCAGCGCGCCCGCCGCCTGTCCGGCGATGCAGTTTAAGAGATCGGTTTCTTCCACCGTGTAGGCAAGCGCATTGACTCTATCGGCGAGAATCAACACGCCAAGCCAGTGCTCGCCCGCTGCAAGCGGAACGGCAAAACGTGCGCCGGCGCTGGGGAACTGCGGCGGATTGGCGGCTTTTAATGGTTCGAGACCGACGTTCTTGCAGGCGTCGAGATCGAACGATTCAAGTCTGTCGGTGAGCGATTGCGGTAAATCCAGCCGCACGTCGTCCTGGGCCACGGCATTGGTCGCAGCGGCAAGCTGAAGGCGGTTCTCGAGCGGATCTTTCAACCACAGCCGCACGGTGAGCGCCGAAAAGGTTTCGGAGGCCAATTCCGCGGCGCGCTGTGCAAGAGCGCGTTCGTCAGTGGCATCGGCCAACCGCGATGTGAGTGCGGTCCAGACTGCTCGGGAATCGTGCTGCGGCCTCTTAAAATGGCGGCTCAACATTCGCGAAAGCCGCTGGCGTAACCGCTCTGATAGCATGACCGCCGCAAGCCCGGCGATGCCCAGCAGCAGGAGCAGCGCATGCACCGGGAAGCTTTCCTCCGACCCCGAGGCGGCAGCCTGTCGCGCCAGCAGACCAACAACAAACAGGTACGCTCCGGCCAGCGCGAAGGTTAATGATCCCTGCAAAATCCTGCTGGAGGGATAAATATCGATCCCGGAAAGTCCATGGCGCAGGTAGCCTGTGGCGACAAACAATCCCCCGATGCAAAGGCCGAGTGCGTCGATTGTGGCAAGCCCCGGTGGCCGCGCGGAAAAGATCAGACATTGGCTGAGGGAATACACCCGGGCTGCAAGCAGCATCGCCAACCCCGCGCAGACGAACTTCACGCGCCAACGCGTCAGGCCGACCGATGCCCGAAACGTTCGCTCGAGATTCATCAGCGTAAGAATCAGACCGACAAGAATTGCAATCGAAAGAACGCGCCCCGGAGCATCGAGACGCAGCCATCCTGCGTCGATGGACTCGGGCGCATTCGGTACAATGAGAAAGGCAGCCGGTCCGAGCGCCCACGCCACAGCAAGTGTGGGGGCCCACGATTTCAGCACCCGCAACGATTCGCCCCGCGCGTAGGCGGCGCTGAATGTGAGCCATGGGCCGGCAAGAAATGCCACGGCGACAAACTCTGCGCGCTGCCAGGAGGACGCGGGCGGTCCAGCTGCGAATGCGGCAGCCGCAAAAACGCTTTGCGCCGCGGCAACCAACATCCCTGTCGCGAATGCGATCGACACAACCTGCCGCGGACCGCGTACAACGGCCCCAACCGCAAGGAAGAGCGCCAGGAGCGCGGCGCATGCAGACACAATCGTTTCGGTCATCTCTCGGAACGCAGAGGGAAATGGTTAGTGGCAGCCGTGCGCAAATATCGCAAGTGAGAATAGCCGCTGAGAGACCGGGATGCCAGCGACGGCGAAAGTTGTGCAAAACTTACGATCCTGCCTGCATCCGATGCGAAACGGGCAAAAAAAGTGTCTGCGGTACCGCCTGCGGCATTTCTGGCACACGTGCTGCTCTTCAATTTCTCGTACCCACTCATCGCACACAACGACGATGCGCCTTACTATTTCTGCCCAATTCCGCGGCCTTGTGCGGGTCTTGCGGGCCTGGGCCGTGGCCGCAGCCTTTGCGTGTCCAGCTGCTGCGGGCGCTCACAATGTGGTGCTGGAATGGGATCCCAGTCCTGAGCCGGAGGTTGCCGGTTATCGCATCTACTTCGGCCTGCGTTCCGGGGAATACACGGAAATGCGGGACAACGGCGCAGCGCTTCGCACCACGCTGGGAGGTCTTGCCACCGGTCAGACTTACTATTGCGTGATCACGGCGTACAACGGTGCCGGATTGGAGAGCGCACCGTCGGAAGAGGTGGCCGTGTCCGCCCTCGCGCCGAATGGACGCAGCGTGCGCGAAGTGCGCATCGATGGCAGCACCGCCCGAATCCTTGTCGATGGCGACCCCGGCACAGTGCAACGCGTCGAATTTTCCAATGATATGCAACTGTGGACGGAGCTTGCCCAGTTTGTGAACAACGGCCTCGGCGTGGAAGTGGTCGATCCCGATGCCGGTCTTGCCCACCGACGGTTTTATCGCGTTACAACCGTCCCGCAGGACCAATAGCTCTGCGAGGTTCCGCTATTTCGCCCGTTTACCCCCGGAATGCCGGACACCGATTCCGGCGGCCTAACGCCAAGGGTATAATTTCAAAAAGTGCTCGTTCCGACCATAACAACATCGTACGGTCGCAAATAAACCGCTTCGCTTGTTGCTTCGTTGAGCGCCGGACGAAGGTCGAGCGTACGCGTTTCATGCCGCCAGTTTTCCTGTCTGATCAACCGGACCCGGGCCGGACTGGCGAACTCCGTAAAGCCGCCCGCTTCCATGATGGCTTCAAGGACTGTCATGGGCCGGTCGAGTGGAATGCGACCGGGGTTGGCAACCGCTCCACTCACATAAACCGCTTTTGGAACGGCTTCCAAACCGACAAGAACCTTTTGCTCGCGCAAATGCGGGGTGTACGCCTCGGTGAGCTGCGTCTGAACCGTGTCCAGTGGTTTTCCAGCGACCTGAACGTCGCCCACAAGCGCTAGGCTCACCTTACCATCCATCCGTACGACTACCGCCTGGTCAAGTTCCGGCGCTCCAGGGAAGGAAATTCTGAGTTGATCGCCAGCATGAATGACTGCCTGCTCGCCGCCTCGTCCAACAGCAGGCGAGGGGGCCATGGGTTCAAGATCGAGCTGCTGGCAACCCGTAGAAATCGCGGCGAGCAGAGCAATGACCGCGATCGATGGGTACCGGCGTTTAAAAAAACGGATCGTCAGGCGTGGAAACATAAGATGTATAAACAGAAGTGCGGCAGGGCAGGCGTACGGTCAATCTTTCTGTTGCCCTCGGTGGCGTTCGCGCAAGGCAAAAAACCACGCCGCCGCGAGCAAGGGCACAAGGGACAACACGAAAAAAATCGGCCCCCCATGCTCATGAATGTCGCTGTGGATCATGCGTGGTCCCCATTCGATGCACAACCACGAGATTGCGACAATCCGCATGGCGTTGCGCAGAATGCCCAGGGGAATTACCAGCGCCAAAAGCAAAAGGCGATGGACGGGATTTCTCAGCAGCATCTGGCCAGCGAACAGGCTGGCGATAAATAGAACCCAGCTGGAGCGGATCCCGCTGCATTCCCGCGCAACCTCGATGGCGATACCGGGCAGTCGGAAGACTGTGCCGTCTCTTAAATAAGCAATCCCGAAGAGTTGAAACAAAAGTTCGGATGCATCCGCTGAGGCGAGGGTCGACAGCTGTTCAAGTGTTGCCACAGCCGGGTCGGGGAGGGGAATCGCAAATACAAGAAAAGCGAGCGGAGCTGCCGCGGCACACATCCAGCCGCTGCCGCATGCAATGGCACAAGACGCCCACAGCGAACACACGAATGCCGCCGTTAACAGCGCCAGCCAATCGTTCTGACTCAGACCTTCACGGAAATGGAACGCAGCGGCCAGCGCGACAGCGGCAAGAAGCAGAAATCCGGCAGCGATCAAGGCAGCCGGGCGTCCGGCGCCCGGCAATTCCCCACGCTGCATGTAAAGCAGCGCAGCAGAGAAAACGGGGATCAAAAGCACATGAGAGTGCAAATCTGCATCGATGGAATGGCGCCACAAGGCAATCAGCACAGGAGAAAACAATGCCGCCACCACGGCGGCACCGATGAACGCACGGCGCAGCCCAAAGTTTTTCTGAGCATCGGGTGCCGGACTATTCATTGGACCGGTCCCGTGTGGGGCGGCGCGGTTCATGTGCTTTCCCCCTCGCCAAGGGGTTTTGTCTTCCGCCCGATGTTAAATAGCAACTCGGCTGCGAACCCCGCCGTTTCCGTCAGAAAATCTTTCGCGCGCTCAGTGGATTGCCACCACGCTCCAAACTTGTAATCGCGCGGAATCCAGGCCACGACGCCGACGCGACAGTTCGGACCGAGAGCGCGCGAATAGATAAGTCTGCTACGGGCTGCGTGCACTCCAAGGGTGAACACATTGCAGGCAGTAGGACGGGCAGATGGGGTAAGGGCGGCAATGGTCGTTGCGACAGCCGTGGCCGCCTCCCAGGTACGCTGGCGCGGCTGTCCGCGCGCCGCCGCAAGCAGGATGTCGTCCCCATCGATTCCAGCTCTGATAAGTTCACTCCGCGCCATTTCTGCGTAGTTCCATTCCGGATTGCCCCACCGCGTGCCAGTGGGCCCGCCCGCAGCGACGATCCACCGATATCCACCGGAATTATATTCGTGTCGGGCGGCATCGAGTCCCTCCAGCCCAATCCATCCTTCGACAATCAAAACGGGCGCCGCAATCCGATGCGTGGAGGACAGGACGCGTTCGCCTGCCAAAGCCCAGAGGGTGATTGGCGCTGCAGAAAAAAAGAGCAGAGCCAGCCAGCCCAGCAGGGTCGGCCACGGGATGTGTCGGCGGCGAAAAAAGATTCGGACAAAGGCTGGCACAGGCGGTCGGTTTCAGCGTAACCAGCGCACATTCCGGGGTGGGGACGGTTTTTGGAGCCCGGAGATCTTCCACAACTCCACGCGATGGATGCGGGTGTTCGGTTCGCGACCGCGAACTATCAGCTGGTTGGAACCCGCCTGGAGATCGAAGGCGCGCGGTTCGAATTGGGGCAGATCGTGCGATCCGCCACCGCGCGCAGCTACGGTGCGGTACTCCGGTCCCATCGTGTAAGGCATGATATCCCAAACATCCCCCCCAGTGGACGGTTCGGCGTTCATGGCAACAAAAAACGAATTGCTTCCGCCGGATGGTGCGTCGACGAGAGCTTTTACGAAAAACACGCCGGGCTCGGCCAGCGAGAACGAGAACACAGCGCGTCCGCCGGGAACGTCTAACGTGCCCACACTTTGGGAAATTGCACCGTCCATTTCTGTAAACGGTGGATCCCAGGCGGCGTTTGCCGCTTCGATCGCCAGCGTGAATTCGCCTTCTTCCCTCGGGGGATTTAGCTGTTCGAAACGTTGCTGCGCCGGAATGATGCCAACGCGTGGTTCGCGATCGGGACCGGTGGGTGGCCATGGAAGATCGCCAAACCATCCGGGTTTGCCCGCCAGATACAGCGACGCGGGAAGCGCCCGCCCGGGAAGCGTGTCGTCCCATCGGGTTTCACCCGTCACATAATCGTGATTGCCATGGCGGAGCAAAGTCGACGCAGTCAACGGATCATTGGGAGCGGGATCAGCATCGTCGGCGTCGTAACCGAGCTTGTACACCGTCTCGTTGCGTCCTTCGTAAACTGCGTTGGGCAGGTCGGCGCTCATTGCGGGATGACCCAACACGTTGCCAGCCGCAATCATATACCGGTTCCATCGGTCGAGCCTCAGCGCCACGGCGCCGAGCGATTTGTTGTAGGTGCGTCGCGCGCCTTCGTGCAGGCGCAGCGCATTGCGGAAGTACATGCTGTGGCTTGCACTGCCATGCACGGTGTCGGCCACGGCGTTCGCCGCGGTGTTGCCCTCGAACAATGTGAACATCGGGTGCGGACCGTGGCTGAGGATGTCCTGATACAAATATTGCGACCCATCATTCGGATCGAGGCTGAAGTTGTAGGCGAACACGTTGCCTGCGCCCATTCCGTCGATGACATAGGAATGGCGCATGTCGTAAGCGGCGTTATTCTCCACCAACGTGTGAAAGTTCCATCCGAGCAGCCTTATGCCGTAGCCGCTGCCGCCTCCGCGGAAACGCGGCCGTTCAACCAGGTTGCCGTGCAAGACGCAATCCGCCGTCTGGGTCAGATGAATGGACGTCTGTGAACTGCGGCGAATGTGCACGTTCCGGATCCACGATCGGCGGACGTGCACCATATAAACCGTGGAATTCGCGGGGGAATCGATCTCTACGTCGATGGTAAGATCTTCAAGACCCATCCCCGTTATCACATCGCCAAAAAGCCGAAATTCGATATCACGTCCGGCAAACGTCCAAAGAAAAGGCCGGTCGAGTTCCAACCGGTAGCCATCTTTCCCCACAATGGTAAACCCTTGTCCATGATGCGCGATTCCTACGTCATGCCTGATCATTCCCCAGTTGGTCGATGCCACCGAACAGATTTTGGCATTGGGATCGGACCCTGGCGCCGCATCTCCTTCGAGGCGCACATAGACGGACGGAGATCCCGGTGTATCGAAATCGCCCATCGCCCACTGCCCGGGGACAAGCGGTGGCTGGATGCCGCGTTCGATCGGGATCTCGTCATTGGCAGTACGCAGAAGCATCTGTCCTGGAATGAGCTGCGGATCTCCACCTCCAGCCCTCCGCACGTAGTAATGAGCGGGAAACGTCGCGGATTGCCGCCATTCAAAATCCGGCTCCACAAGCTCCTTGGTTTGGATTCGGCCGCCCCCCAGCACAAAGGCCGGATCGGGCAGCTCGGATACCACAAGGAGATCGCCGGCTTGAGCCGGTGCTATGCTCAGCGAAGAGCCGAACTCCAGAGCCTGGGAATCGCGTTCAGCTCCCGCGCGATAGTTTTCCA
Organism: uncultured Chthoniobacterales bacterium; assembly: GCA_964652295.1. Classification (GTDB taxonomy): domain Bacteria; phylum Verrucomicrobiota; class Verrucomicrobiia; order Chthoniobacterales; family CALDSX01; genus CAZZCL01. Next base: position 5,996 of record CAZZCL010000072.1, on the reverse strand, counting down.
GAGTGCCCTTGTGGACGAGCTTCCCGTGCATCCGAATTGCGGTGGGGGTGTATGCGGCAATGCGGGTCTGTTGGGGTCCTGCCCCTTTAAGCACAACGCCTTTGCGCGGGTATTCCAATGTGGAATCGATCCGATAAAGACCTGGGGGCAGGTAGACATGCTGTCCGGGCGGACATAAATCCAATGCCACCTGGATGGCGGGCGCATCATCGACCCCGCCATTGCCTGCCGCCACAAGGCTGGACCCCGGAATCCCGACGCGTACATCGCAGAAACGCGGACCGGCGTCGGGGATTCCGCCCGGAATGCCGGCCATGTTCCAGTTGGCAAGGCGTTCCTCCGGCAATTGAGCCATGACCGCGCCAGCGGCTGCGGCGGTTAGCACGACGGCGCACAAAACGATTTCTCCTCGCAACGACGCACAACGGATGGCATGCGCGCAGAAAGCGGTCCTACGTCGATGGGGCATGGCGGTCGGCATCGGAAAACGACGGATCTGAAAGGGGCATGGAACGACAGTTCTGCAGCCATTCCTCAAGCATGACAAGACTGAACAAAATCTTGTGTCGATCGGCGCAGCCGCTTGCATGACTCTGCGCCAAATCCCGCACCGGATCAAACTGTAGAAACTCGTAGATTCGCGACTTGCGATCATGGAAAACGGCTTCGAATCGTCCTGTGAACGCGCCCTTGAACCAGTCATCGACAACGTTGACTGCAAAGCCGCGCTTCTTTCGCGCAAGCAAGCGCGCCGGGAGTCGGGATCCGCACACAGCACGATGGATCCTTTTGCGCTGCCCGAGATGCACCTTGTACCGCGCGGGAAGCCGCTGCACGTAGCGCACAATCTCCCTGTCCAAATATGGCACACGGACCTCAAGCGAGTGGCGCATGGAAATCTTGTCTGCATACACAAGCAACTCATCCGGCAGCGTGCTGTGAAGTTCGACGTGATTGAACGCGCTCAATTCATCAAGGCAGCCGGCATTGTCTCCTGTGAGGTGTTCCCAGCTGTGTGGCGTCTCCTCACTGGCGTCCAAGGGCAATGCGCCGGGTTGAAACAACGCGGCAATCTCTGCGCCCGGAATAATCGAAAGAATATCCCGGAAACGCCGCGCGCGATCCGGTTCGCCAAGCGAATCGATGCCTCGCCGCAACGCTTCGGAACGCCGCAAGCGCAATAGACCGTCGCCCGCAACCCCACGCACTGCCGCCGGCAGCGCCCGCCAGAATCGTCCGTAGCGCACGCCGAAATGCCGTGTGTAACCGCCGAATAATTCATCCGGCCCCTGACCCACAAGCGCGACGGTCACATCCTGCCGGGCGCGTGCGCACACAAAATCCATCGGTACAATGGACGACGAAGCGACGGGTTCTTCCAGCGCGGCGACGATCTCGGGGAGCGCATTTTCAAATGCGGCACGGTCGATGCGCACGGCGTGGTTCTCAGCCCCGAGCAGGCGGGCTGTCTCGGCAGCGTCGCTCAGTTCGTCGTCTGCAAAACTTTCGCCATATCCCACCGTGTACGTAGGCCACGACGATCCGTGATCCATCATCAGGGAAAGCAGCAGCCCGGAATCGATCCCGCCGCTCAACAGCAGCCCGGCGGGTACATCGCTGATCAAATGACGCCGCATCGCTGCACGATACAGCTCATGAAGCGCGTCGACCGCTTCTCGAAATGGCGGCGCAGGATCGAATGGTGTCGGTGCAAAATCGTGCCAGAGGATTCTTCGTACAACGCCCCGTTCGACGATCAGACATTCGCCCGGCGCAAGCTTTGCGATGCCCGCGTGCAGCGTGCGTGGCGCGGGAGTGAATCGATGCTGCAGAAACAGGGCCGCCGCAGTGTGGTCGACTTCGGGCACGTTTCCAAGCCCCACCAGCACGGCCCGGATCTCCGATCCGAATGTGAGCGTGCCGTTGTTCTCGGCGTAGTACAACGGTTTAATTCCCATGGCGTCTCGCGCGAGCAGCAGGCGACGCTTCGCGACGTCCCAGATCGCAAGCGCAAACATTCCGTTCAACCGGTTTAACACGCCGTCGCCCCACTCGTTATATCCAGCCAGCAACACCTCCGTGTCGCCCGTGCTGCGGAATGTGTGGCCGCGCGTTTCGAGTTCCGCCCGCAGCTCGCGGAAGTTGTAAATCTCTCCGTTGAACACAATCCATGCCGAACCGGTGGGGTCCTTCATCGGTTGATGCCCCGCCGGGCTCAGGTCGAGGATGGACAGGCGCCTGAACCCAAGCGCGAGCGGACCCAGAGATTCAACTCCCGAATCGTCCGGACCGCGATGCCGCATCGCGTTCGCCATACGCGCCACAGCGGCCGGATCCGCAGGGATGTCCCGTGCAAACTGCAGTTGGCCTGCTATTCCGCACATGGAGCCTGAGCTGAGGCGGCGGAGTCAACGGTGGCGCGACCCGCTTCCGCGATGAGTGCCATGCTGCGGAACATCTGGGATTGTCCCCAACGATGCATTGGCGTGTCGTCCCAGCCGATCAACAGGCGCCGCCCGCGAAACGCGCCACAGGGGCGGATCCAATGATCCAACACAGCAATCAGGGTGCGTCGCACGGCAGCGTCCAGATCGTTGCGACGTCCGCGCAGGAGAACGCCGAGATTCAGGCATTCCGCACAGTCGTAAAGCTCATTGCGATAAACGGTCAGACGCGGGGCGCGCGCGAACGGTTTGGGCAGGCCACTCTCGTCGAACAGGTTGGCAAGATAAAAGTCCAATCCGCGTTCGATCGCCTCCGTAAGCCGGGCGGACGGTTCGATACGTTCGATCTTAGCGAGCCCTTTCAGCACAAAACACGTGTGAAAATGATCCACGAAAGTGCGGCGACCATCGGTGGCATACGGCCACGATCCGTCGGTGTTCTGACTCTGAAGCACGTACTCCGCGTTGTGCCGCGCAGGCGCGGCAAAGGCTTCCACGCCCAGGTCGCGCGCAGCTGCCAGCAACATTGCCGCCCGGTATGCGGAGGCATTGACGACATGCGGCGATGTGCCCGGGAAATAGCTGCACGAGGCGGCACCCGGTCCCGTTTTAATATCCGCATAATCCTCCGTCACATGTCGCGCGATGGAATCCATCATAACCCGCCATTCAGCGCGTGGCTCAATGCGGTATGCATCCGCAAATGCTTCGTACACATAAGGGGTGGTGGTAATCAGCGGCGTGCCAGCGGGGAATACGCCGCTTTGCGTCTGCCAATCGAACGGGTAGCCCCAACCCGCGTGTGTGAATGCCGGACACCGCGTGGTTTTCAACACGTCGAGAAAATGCGCGCCACGGGCGAAAGTCTCCGGGCGCGCGTCGAGATGGTGCAACGCAAAAAATCCCATCGCGAAATGCGCGTCGGATATTGGCAGGCGCATTTTTGGAAAGAAAAACCGGCGCGTCCATGGGATGAACGCTTCGCAAAAAACCATCGGCAGCACGGCCAGCGTCCCGAGTTTGCGATTGCGATAGTACACCGCCTTGGCAGCCCGGCCGATTTTGCCGGCATAGAAATCCTGATGATCCTGGGATGTCTCGCCGTAACGCCCCAGCCATGCGGCGAAACGTTGCGCCGCATCGTGTGCGCGCGCACCAAGAGGATCCGCCGCCGCAAGGTGTGAAAGGTCGGCCGAAGTCATCGGGGCGGTTTCCCTTCGCCAAGCCAGTTCGCGCATTCCAGGAAGCCGGAGAACATGCGTTCGATATCGCCCTCGCGCAGGATATCCTCGCGGGCGTTGCGCGAGAACTCCGCCCGCAACGCGTCGTCATCCAGCAACAACAACGTTTTTTCGCCAAGCTGTTGAATATCGTTCTCCGGGACAATAAAACCGCTGCGACCCTGAGTCAGATAATGGATTTCCGGCGGTTGCAAACCGTCTTCAGTCACCACCGGCAGCCCCCAGTAAAACGCCTGATTCATGCCGAGCCCTACGTCGCCGGGGATCACAAACAGATCGGCCATTTTAAAAAGCTTGCTGATCTGCACGTTGTCCGAATCGAACACCTCGCCGAGATGCCGGATGTTCGGGTTGCGAATCAGCGTGGGCAAATCGTAATCCATTGGGTCGCCCACAAGCACGCATCCGTACCCGGGACGGTCGATGGAATTGAATACTTCGATCAGATGTTCGACTTTTTTAACCGGGCGCATCCGGCCCACAAACAACACGATTTTCTCGAATGGAAGATCGAACTCCCGCTTGATGTCCTCAACGGAATCCGGAATGGCGGGAAAGGCCCGGAAATTCACGGTGTTGTTCGCCGCAAACACTTTATGCCGGTTTTCCGGGCGGATATCGTTCGTTTCATGCCGGGAATACAACACGATGGCGTCCGCCAGCGTGTGCACATAATAAAAAGGCAGGTTGCGCACCGCACGGTTTCGCACCTCGAGATTCACCCCCTTGTTCCAATAAACAAACGGAATCCGGCGCAGCCGCAGCCAATGAATCAAGGGCCAGATGCCAAGATTCTTCAGGTGCAAAAACAAAATGACAATATCCGGCTTCACCATTCTGATCTCGCGGGTGCAGGCAGCAAAGGTCAGCGGTATAATCTGGAAATCGAACTCGGGCGGGTGCGGATTGTTCTTCTGCAATTCATCCGCGCGCACAGCAAATTCCCATCCCTCCTCGCGGAAGCGGTGCGCGAAATAGTTGTAATTCGAAACCCGATAATGGAAGACCTTGTTGGAGATGAGCAGGATGCGTTTCATTCGGACGTCCCATATTTCATACATCCCGCAGCGGCCTGCGCACAACCCTTCTGACAATGGGCTCCTGTAATGACTGATCCGACGCCTGCAACCGCCGCTGCTGGACGGCCCCTGCCGGTTGTGACCGTCGGCATTTGCACGTTTCGGCGTCCGGCAATGCTGGAGCGTCTGCTCGACCGACTCATCGCGGCCCCGGACGCCGGGGGAAGTCTTCGGGCTGCGGAGATTGTGTTGGTCGACAACGACGCGGGCCAGTCTGCCCTTCCCGTCGTCCAACGCATTCGCGCTCGGGCAAATGGTCTGCCCCTGCGCTACGTCGTTGAGCCCGAGCAAAATATCGCTCTCGCCCGCAACCGGGTCGCGGCGGAGGCTTCGGGTCACTGGTTGGCCATTGTCGATGACGACGAATTTCCTGCGCCAGGCTGGCTTGAGCGTCTTGTAACCATGGCGGTCGACTGCAACGCAGATGGCGTTCTCGGACCCGTACTCCCTCATTTCCCGGTGCCGCCTCCGTCATGGATTACGAAGGGGCGCTTCTTCGAAAAACCGCGCTATGCCATCCCCAACGGTGCGCTCCTCCATTGGACGCAAACGCGCACGAGCAACGCCTTGTTAGCCATGGAACTGTTCCGCAGCGGGGGGCTCCGTTTCGATCCGGCGTTCGGGCGCAGCGGCGGCGAAGATATGGATTTCTTCAGGCGCGCAATTGACGGTGGAGCACGCTTTGTGTGGTGTGCAGACAGCGCAGTTTACGAAGAAATCGGGCCGGAACGTTGTCGGCTGAGTTATTTGCTGCGGTTGGGTTGGTTGCGGGGAAGTTTTTCACGCCGATATGGCGGCGCGACGCGGAGTGGACGGTTGAGAGCTGCGATAAAATCGGCGGTTGCCTGCGGTACTTACACTGCGCTCATGCCGCTTTTTGTATTGCGGGGACGTCATGTCGCCGCAGATTATCTGCAACGTTGGTGCGAGCACGCCGCGCGGCTGCTTGCTTCGGTTGGCATCGAGCCGACGCAAGAGCGTCCCGAATTTACTCATGCCGGCGCGGGTGGAACCTCAGACGTGCGGAGATGAGCCGCCATCAAATCCGACCAGGCTCGGGTGGGTCGGAGGGCAACCTGCACCGCACCACGCGACGCGGTGTTTCGCGGGCTCGGCTGTTGCCGCCAGTGTTCCAATGCCATACTCTGACATCGGATGAGCGGGGCTCTACAGTTCTATCAGCCTAAATCCCGCAGTTCGAAGACCCGAAATCCAGAATTTCCCATGAAAAG
>CAZZCL010000071.1:0-15756 GCA_964652295.1 uncultured Chthoniobacterales bacterium | reverse complement strand
TGGCCCGCAAAACCATAGCCGACCCCCAAGTCCCGCAGTCTTCGACTCTGTGTTCGGACTTAATCATCGCTGACTCAATCCCGCGACCTGATATGGCGTGGCCTCAGCAGCAAAATGATCGACCTGTCCCTGCAAATTCTGTCCCCTGTGCATAACACAATTGACCCGTTTCTGTGCATGACACTGTGCATGACATGACACAATTGACCCCTCCCTGTGCATGACACACAGTAGGCAATAAATAATTGACCCGTTCCTGTGCATGACATAATTGACCCGTCCCTGTGCATGACAAAATGATCGACCTGTCCCTGTAAATGCTTATTGAGCAGGCTGCGCCGAGAGTCGGCATGCATCGGCGTGCGGAACCCTGCTCGTCATGCCGGCCGTACAACGTTCAGAGCCCTGAACGAACCTCGAAACGCTCGCCGACGCGCCACGGTTAACCAGTATCCGGTCCGCTCTGGCCGCGTTCACCGTTCCATCATCCAAGCCGAGGGACAGCATCGTCCAGTAGGCAATAAATAATTGACCCGTCCCTGTGCATGACAGACCCGTCCCTGTGCATGACATCCCTGTGCATGACACACGTCCCTGTGCATGACAGATTACCACATCGTTTGCATCGAAGTAGCTCTCAACAATTCACAAAAAGCTAAGGGCCGTTAAATGATTCGCCATTCAAAATCCTTGTTATTGGTTTGGCGTCTTGCCGAATTGGAGGCATTGAATCTGAAACAAGAGACAATCAAACCTGCTCATTTCCTCCTTGGAATCCTGAAAGTCGTTGAGATTGATTTGCAGAAGAAGGCGCGGGGACGGGTTAAATCACTTTGACATTTCGCCGAAAAGCGGTGATCGATGTTGCACTCCCACGACTCGGCGATCTTGGTCAACACCGAGCGCATTTCGAGGTGGAGGGGCGTGCCGTCGAAGGCGGCCAGCAGCCGCCGCGCCAGTGCGAAGTCGAAGGCCTCCTTGCGACTTCCAACCTGACATTGGCGTGGAAGGACGGGCACACTGTTTACAAGCCGGGTATCTGCATTTCCTCGACATGGCCTACGGCTCCGCTCCCGAAGCGGAGGACCAGATCGGTCTTGCCCGTCGGCTGGGATTCCTGCCAGCGGAGGCATGCGCTGGTTTGGCCAACCGATCGGCTCAGACAAGCCAAGTGCTCAACCGGTTGCTGAGGGCGTTGCGGCCTATGCAGACCCGAGGGCGGAGACCGCAGACGGGAGACTGAATTCTTCTTTCCTTTGCCTCTGGCCTATAGCCTCCAGCCTTCAGCTTGTGCAAGATGATCCCTTCCCGTGCTGTCCGCCACAGCCTCCGACGACGGCGGAATTACGACAACGAACCGGTGTTCGCGCAGAAGTGAGAACCCCGGCAGCGCCGACGTGCGCCCGCAAGGAGCGCTATCTTCGCCGCCAAGCCTAGCAACTCGGTTTCGCCTTGACTCTGATCGGCGGGGAAGTTTCATAGAGCTGAGAGCAAGTGAAGCCGGGCGAACGCGTCGACGTATCCGTTCATGTGAAGACATCGAAGAGATCGATTGCACTTCGCATGTGTCCGTCGTTTTGCGCGGTTGAGCCTTGATCCCTTAAACTGCATATGACATCATCTTGGTTTGGAAATGTTAACTGACATTGTCGAATTTGATCATCCAGCTCCACTCGTTTGATGACGCACCATTCTGAATCCAAGAAACTGGATGTGCGGAGGGGTGGCTGGGGCGCGTTCATGAGATCGGGCAAGCTGGTGCTGTTGGCGGGTTTGGCAGCCTGTATCGGAGCTGGCGTAACACTCCTGCTCTTGCAAAATGAAGCGCTCAGGGAGTCTGTGTTCGGGCGTCGAGCGGGCCAACCTCTTCCGGGAAATGAAGGTCTTGTGGTTAGGCGCGCTTTGATCGCCAAGAGGGATGCCGCGGCCGCTGCGGGTGAGCTAAATGTTGCTGCGGGCGTACACGGGATCCTTTCCAGTGAGGGCGTTTTACGTGCCAAGGCTGTCTATGACGCGTGGATGCCGATGCGAGATCCGGACAGTGGGCTCTTTCCCCAATCTTCGGAGAAGCTTCAGTGGAATTATCGCAACGTGGCGGCAGATTTTTTCTGCTTTCAGCTCCACACAGGAATGTATGTCGGGGCAGAAGATGTCGATTTGCTTTTTGCGACGCTTGATCGCGAAGCGACCTTAGGAAGGAAAGGTGATTTACCGCTTCCACGGTGGGTGCGTGGAAGTGGCGTGATCTATCAGAGCACCGAGCACCCGTGGTTCGGAAGCCGCGGTCCTCTCTTTGGTGCAAGTGAGTATGTGAAGGATGGGTTGCTGGGCCTTTACGAAGCCACGGGCGACGAGCGTATCTACAGGCGAATGCTCGAACTCGTGGACGCTATCCTAGCTCACTCTAGCCAACGTTCACCATTTGGCGCTGTGCCTTCGCAGAGCTCCGAAGTTAACGGCGAGATGCTCCAGACCTTGGCAAGGGTGGCAAGGGTGGAGAGCGACCCTCGCTACTCTCAGTTTCTGGGCCGAATTGCCGAGGCCGCTATCAGTACGATGTTTGCCGCGAATAACGGCTTGCCGTGTGATTCATTCGATTACGAATCCGAGGTGGCTGAGGATAGCGAGGTCCCGTTGCGTGATCACGGCAATGAGATCATCCCAGGCCTTGCCGAGGCGTTCGCTTTCGCTGCCGACCACAGCGACGATGAGGTGTGGGGCGAGCGGGCGAGCCGTTGGGCTGAGCCGCTGGCAGTGATGTTCGAGACCATCTTCCGAGCCGGCATCCGCGAAGACGGCCTGCTTGCCAACTCATTTGACGCGCGCTCAGGCGAACTACTCGATGCTGGCATCAACGATAACTGGGGTTACGTCGCCGCCGGGGCGTTGCTCTTCGCCGACCGCGCTTCCGCTGGGGGCCTGATTGCGAAGGGTCGTGTTAGAGCGATACAGGAATGCATCCAGCGTCTTTCGGGGGAGGTAACGCAGACCGACCGCGTGCGGTGGGAAGGAGCCGGACACGACGGTTACGCGGACAGCATCGAGAGTGCGATGCTCGTCGCGGCCCACGACCCGCAAGCCAAGGCCAAGCTCAGTCCATGGATCGACGACCAGATTGGTGTTCTCTTTACCATGCAGAAGCGCGACGGCTTCATATCCCGCGGTTATCTCGACGGGAACTTTATGCGCACGGCTCTTATGTATGCCGACATGCGCTCGGGGAGCTGGGTGCTGCACCCATGGGACGAAGCCGTGGCCGTCGGCTACAGTGAGGGTGAAACAGGAGCCGTTCTGCACCTTCGGGGCAAGCCGGGGCGCACCTACACGCTGAGGCATCGGAGCGTTAGCCAAGGCTTCGCGGATGTATTTTCTCGCCCTACGCCTCGATTGAATTCCTGGCCTACGTGGTCCGATCCCGCGTTTTTGGCCGCTTCTCATGAAGATGTCAAAGAGAGTGGTGTCACGATCCCTGATTCCGGTTCGATGACTTTGTACCAGCAACCCAAAACTCAAGGCGAAAGCAAGGCTCCATGTGACTGTGTCACGGCAACGCTACAGTGTTTTAATGCGCTGCAGGTTAGGCGTTGAGAGCAACTCTTGGTTTTTTGTCTGCCTTAGCTTACTATATTAGGCGATCATGTATTACTGTTCGCTCGGGAGCGGGTGGTAGTCGGGCATTTGTTTAGTAAGATGGTAGCCGCTTCACGGTTATCATTGGGAAATTCCAAGGGCGTTCAAGCGATAAAAATCGAGTCCCTCGAAATGAAAAGAAATCACCTCGCTAAACCGTTTGGTATTTCTGAATCCGCAGCTGCGTGTGATGAGTTAGGCAATCTGCGCATTAATGGCCTCGTTGGCTGCGGTGCTCAGGCGATGTCGAACCCAGTTCAGGATAAAGGGAAGATAGTTTATGAAGCGCTTGGCGACTTTCTTCACGAGGGCGAGACGGCTTCGGGTTGCCAGCGAATACCATTTATTAAAGAATGCTCTGGTCGCCTCTGGCGTCGGTCGCGCCCAGAACTCCCGCAAGAGTTCCTTGAGCGACCACACCTTTGCCGTCGTGAGATTGGTGGTGCGCAACGGTTCAAACGCCTGTGTATATTTCTCGGGAATATTCTCCCAGTTGCATAGCCATGCGTGCTTTGTGCCGACGACACGCTTGTCGCAGTGGCACACAATTTGCGATGGTCCTTAGCGCGTTGGGCATCCACAGCTTTCGTCAAGTGCGTCGTTAGATGAAAACGGACATGAACCAGCTTGTGTTTTGCCTCGGGCAAATGCGTCAACGTCGAGGTGACGCAGGCCTGCCACAGACCCATCACAATCGCCTCTAACTTCTGCCATTGGCTGCCTTGTCGACTTGACCAGAACCCATCCAAACTCTCCACGCTTCGACCCTCTCCCACAAAATCGACGTGTGCTTGTTGCGGGTCGCTCAAATCCGTGACCACGCTCACATACCTGTGCCCCCGACGAATGCTCTTCTCGTCAATTCCTGCATACCGCAGCGGGCGCGTTCGTTTCCGACTCAACCCACGTTCAACCGCACGCTTCCTGATCGCACCCGCTTGCGACCAACTTATGCGCAGAAGCCGTTTCGCTTCGGAGATCGAACACACACTCAGCACGTCGATTGCCCAGCTCTCGAACAGCGCAGTCAGGCGCCCCTTCTCTTCAGCCCATGGCACCCGGACAGTCGTCACTCCGTGCTCTGCGCATTTTACCCTCGGCACACGCGCCACAACAAAAGTTTTGAATTGCTAAGTATCACGATGACGCCAGCGGCGCTCGACGGAGTCATGCACATGCGCCCGCCTGTGGCACTCCGGACACGCCCATCGCACCCCTTTGAACAAACTAACTAAAACCTTAATACTTTGATCGGTTGCCTTCAATTCCACTCCCTCCACAACCCATGGCTTCGATAACCCTAACAATTGCTCATAAAGAATCCCGGCTTTCATCCAGCTCACTTAAACATCCCTTTTCCAGCCCTTCAACCCCTTCAAAACCCCCACTAAATACCGTGAAGCGCTAAACAAACTCCGTTGTTCCTCCGACATTCTCGGTGCTCCGATACTCATACCCCTCTCGAACTCCAAACGCATGATAAAGCAGGCTCTGGTTCATACCTCCCACAATACCAGTTCAGCACTCCCAGGCACGAACTTATCTGATGAGCCATAAATTGGGGATAAAAATACGTCTCGAAAAAAATGAAGTCTGGTACGGTTATCTGCTACATCACGCTCCACGCAAGGTCCTGCCGGGAATGTTGATCCCTGCGCGTGCCGCCTTGCCTTCCGGTATTAGACGCCGGGCGGCGGGGGTTGATTGCGTTTCTCGCGGCGGAGAGTGAGTTCCTCGAGGATGGCTGCGTGGCGCGCTCTGTCGATGGGATACAGCCAGGCAAAAACAAGTCCGATAAGAAGGGCGGCGGCTGGTAGCGGCCCGATTGCAATTCGGATGGCGGTTAACGCGGTTTCCGGTTGGGCAATGCCTTGCACAGCCGCTCCGGATACGTAACCCGCCTGGCTTAGAACCCATCCAAGAACGGCTGAGCCGATGGCAAGCGCCATTTTTTGCAGAAAAACGAACAATCCATAATAAACGCCTTCACGCCGCCGGCCGGTACGGAGTTCGTCGAGCTCGATGGTATCCGGCACCATGGCATTAGGGATGAGGTAGGTGACGCAGACTCCGAATCCGGCCATGACACAGAGAAGATAGATCGCCGGGGAATGGCCCTGGGGAAGGAAGTAAAGGCCGGCCTGGGCGGCGATCCAGATAACCATACCGAGGATGTAGGCTGCGCGTTTGCCTTTTGCATGCGCGATCCAGGCGAACAACGGCAGGGTTAACACCGCGACGCTGAAGACGATGAGAGCGATGATTGCGAAACTTGCCGGGGGCAATCCCAGCCAGCTCTCCACGTAAAAGGGGAGGATATTGGCTGTGAACTGCATGGCGAGCCATGAGAAAAGGTAGATCGCGCAGACGCAAAGATAAGGGCCGTTGGCAAGCACGGCAGCGGCCTGTTCACGCAGACTCAGGGCGGGCTCATCCGTTGCGCGGTCGGGATGGAGGGTCGGTTCGCGCTGGACAACGCGTTGCCAGATGCCAGCGAGGCAGACAGCCAAGCCGATGAGGATCAGAACTGAAACCACGGCGGCGATGACGGCATACTGCAGTGTGGGCGGGTGTTCGCTGAGGAAATGAAAAACGAGGAACGACAGGATGTTGCCAGCAAGCACGCCTCCGAGGGCGAATGCCTGGCGGAAACTTGCGATGCTTGTGCGTTCGTCGTAATCGAGGGATAGCTCGGCGGTCAGCGACGCGTGGGGCAGCGACACCATGGTGTAGAACATGTTGAAGCCCACTGTGGCAGCTACGTAATACCAGAACAGGAACGACTCGCTGGCCTGGCCGCCTCCAGGTACATACCACATTGCAAACTGGAGGATGGCGAAGGGCACGGCGGCGTAAAGAATCCAGACGATGCGCCGACCAAACCGGGAGCGCGTGCGGTCGCTGAGCCAGCCCACGAGCGGGTCGTTGATCGCATCCCAGATTTTGCCGACCAACAGCACCAGACCTGCACGCTCCGGTGGCAGGCCTGCGACATCTGTCAGAAATTTGAGCTGCAGCAGCACCAATAATCCGCCTGCCATAGACGGCCCGAGTTCGCCCGTGCCGTAAGCCAGCTTGGTGCGAAATGGGAGACGGTCGGCTGCGGCGCTCATTTGGACGGGAAATCAGCAGAGTTTGCGCCGATGTCCAGGGTGAAAACGGGCGCTGGAGCCTGTGCGCACAGGTTCTGACACGGCATGGAAGCAAGGAGGCGGGCGCGGTCAGACCGGATATTCTTCCGCTGGCGCGAACTGTGCATGTGCGCAGTATATTGGGTGTGTTATGGCGAAAATACTGGCAGCCATGTCGGGCGGGGTCGACAGCGCGGTGGCGGCGTTGTTGCTCGCGCGTGAGGGGCATGAGGTGCACGGTGCCTACATGAAGAACTGGATGAACGAGGATAACATCGTTGGGGAGTGTCCATGGGAGGAGGATATCGAGGATGCGCGGGCCGCGGCGCAGACTCTGGGAATTCCGTTTCGCGTGATCAATCTCATGGAGGAATATCGCGAACGGATTGTTCAATATCTGCTCGACGGTTATTCGGGAGGGATTACACCCAACCCGGATGTCTTGTGCAACCGGGAGATCAAGTTCGGCGCATTTCGTGAAGTCGCGCTGAGCGAAGGCTTCGAAGCGGTGGCCACCGGGCATTATGCGCGGATCGAGCGCTCTGGTGGCAGCGTGGTGTTGCTGGAGGGCTCCGACAAGAGCAAGGATCAATCCTATTTCCTTGCGCTCCTGAGACAGGATCAGCTGGAGAGGGCGCGGTTTCCCATTGGGGCGCTCATGAAGAAAGACGTGCGCGCGATGGCGCGGGAGGCGGGGCTTGCCGTGGCAGGCAAGAGAGATAGTCAGGGCATCTGTTTCATCGGCCGGGTGCGCATGAACGATTTCCTGCGCGCCTATGTGCCAGACCGTCCGGGCCCGATTGTAACGCTGGACAACCGGCAAGTTGGTGAGCATGCCGGATTGCATCTTTACACGATCGGTCAGCGCCGCGGGCTGCGTGTGGCTTCGAACACGCCGCACAAAGCCTATGTGGTGGTTGGCAAAAGACCGTCGGATAATGCGCTTCTTATTGGGTTCGATGAACCGGACACCGCCGGCCTGTATCGGCGACGCGCGCGGGCAGTTTCGTTGTCGTTCACCGGCAAGCCGTGGGTTGGCCGGCATGAGCTGGAGGCGCGACCGCGTTACCGCGCTCCGCGATGTCCGGTTGCGGTCGAGTTTGGCGAGCACGACGCGGCGATGGAATTTGCCGTTCCGCAACGGGCGATTGCCGCCGGTCAGATCTGTGCCTTTTACGATGGCGAACGTCTGCTTGGCGGCGGGGTGTTCGTTGGTGAATCCTGAGCGGCGCTGCGTGCGCTACTTCCGACGCCGGGGTGCGAACGAATAGCCGCCGTGGGTGCGTCCGCCGCGGATGGCGCCGCGGCCGAGGGATTTGCTGGCGTTTTCGTCGAAGAGCGCGGTGTAAAGATAATCGAATGCATCGAGTTTTTTCCGCGGCACTTTTGTTCCGATGAACCGTTCGATGGCTTCAACATGCGGCACGTCTTCAGCCACGACGATCGTCAGGGCGGATCCGGTGGTCTGAGCCCGGCCTGTGCGCCCGATGCGATGCACGTAATCTTCCGGGTGCTGCGGAACGTCATAATTGACGACATGAGATACCCCGGCGATGTCCAGCCCCCGCGATGCGATGTCGGTTGCGACCATGACTTCGAATTTCCCACTTTTGAATCCGGCAAGCGCTTCTTCCCGTTCGCGCTGCGTCCGATTGGAATGCAGGACGGCGACGGAATGGTTGGCATGTTTGAGCCGGCCTCCGATGCGGTCCGCGCCTTCCTTGGTGCGGCAGAAAATCAGCGCGCTGTCGTAGTTCACGAAGTCCAGTAGTGCGAGCAGGAGATCGAACTTCTGGTCGGAAGCCACGGGGTAGAACGCGTGGTCCACAGTTTCCGCCGGGGACCGGCGCGCTCCGATCTCAATGGTCTCGGCGTCGGTCAGGGCAAACGATGCAAGCCGTTCGATTTCCGGGGGCAAGGTTGCGGTGAAAAAGAGTGTCTGCCGTTGTTTGGGACATTTCTGCACGATGCGCCGCACATCGGGCAGGAAGCCCATGTCCAGCATGCGATCCACCTCGTCCAGCACGAGGATTTCGACTCCGGCAAGATTCAGGCTGCCCTCTCCTGCGTGATCGAGGAGACGGCCGGGCGTTGCGACCAGTGCGTCGATGCCGGTCTTCAAGGCTTCACGCTGTTTGCCATACCCCACACCGCCGTGCACAAGGGCGACCGTGAGAGTTGTGAAACGGGCGTAATCGCGCAGCGCCGTCTCGACTTGCGCGGCAAGTTCGCGTGTTGGCTCCAGAACCAGCATCCGGCAGCGTCCGCTTTCATGCCGCGGAGGGATCATCTTGCTCAGGGCGGGCAGGCCGAATGCGGCGGTTTTGCCAGTACCGGTTTGTGCGGAACCGATGACGTCGCGACCCTCCAACACCAGCGGGATGGCCCGCAACTGAATCGGCGTCGCCTGGGTGAACCCCATGGCGCGCACGCCTTGCACTATTTGATCGTGCAACCCGAACGACTCAAAGCTCATGACAGGACAAATGCGAAATTTCGTGCATGCTATCCCATACGCCGGGTTGGCCCGAACGTAAAGCGTCTGTCAGCCTCAAAGGCGGCGCGGGTGTTCATGTCGGCCCAAACGCAATCCCCATGATCGAACCGGACCGTTCCCGCACCGCGACCAGTCATCCCGCGCTCGCCACGGCGCGGCTCTATGCGATTTTGGATAGTGCCTATGTGGAGGAACGTCATCTCGGCCGTGCCGCCCGCGGTGTGATCGCAGGCGGTGCGGATATTGTGCAGTTCCGCGCAAAGGCGTCCTCCATCTCCGATATACGCAGCTCACTAAGGTATTTGAGGCCGTTCTTCGAGGAAAGCGGCGTGCCGCTGATTGTGAACGATCACCCTGCGCTGGTTCTGGAAACATTTGCAGCGGGCGTCCACGTC
Organism: uncultured Chthoniobacterales bacterium; assembly: GCA_964652295.1. Taxonomy (GTDB): domain Bacteria; phylum Verrucomicrobiota; class Verrucomicrobiia; order Chthoniobacterales; family CALDSX01; genus CAZZCL01. The sequence goes on along the minus strand of CAZZCL010000071.1, from coordinate 6,103 downwards.
GGCCAAGACGATTCGACCGTGGCTGCGGCCCGTGCGCTGGCGGGTCCTGAGATTATCGTCGGCAAGTCCACACATAGTCTCGGGCAGATTGAAGCCGCCGCCGTGGAGGCGCCCGATTATCTTGCGTTTGGCCCGTTGTACGCCACTCCGACGAAACCGGAGTACACCCCGGTGGGGCTGGGAAACATTCGCGAGGCGGTGCGTCGTGCGGGCCGCCCGATGTTCTGTATTGGCGGCATCAGGGAGGCGAACCTCGATGCCGTCCTCGACGCCGGGGCGGAACGCGTGGTTATCGTTTCCGAACTTCTTCAGGCACCCGATATTGCCGCGTATGTCGGGCGCGTGAAGGAACGTCTTGAAGCGCGTCCACTGGTGGCGCATGACTGAGGGCTTCTGCTCTTCGTCCGATTGTCTGTCATTGCACATTGGCATCGTGAAAGAAATCATGAACGACGAATTTCGCGCTGCGCGGCTTCCCTCCGCATTTTACTAATTGATCCGGCCCGGTCAGCTGTGCCGGTTGAGACGGCCGCTTGCCCATCACGATTTGAAATTCCATGGCGGCAGGAGGAAGACAAGGACTATGGGCTCGGATCTTCTGTAGAAACTGATCGTGAGGCAGCGGAGACCGCGAATGGGGAAGGGGGCTACCCCTTCTTTTCGGAATGAGAAAGCGATGCCCCCGGTTGCCAGCCGGGAAACCGGCGCTCTTTAATAACAGCTGCAACTGCCGGGGGTACTTTGTTTTCCCAATCCGGATGATCCTCATGAATGAGGCGCATCACGTCGCTCGATCGGATTCCAAGGCATCGCGGGTCGAACGAGTCCACATCCTCGATATGGCCGTTGCCCAGGAGGTGTGCATACAGGTTGCGCAGGCGCTGGGGGATCTCCAGATTTCCGGCAATGCTCACTTTCCCCGATTCCTGATCGAGCCAGGGATATACGTAGAGTTTTGTGCGCCCCTTGAAAAGGCGTCCCAAGGATTCCAAGGTTCCCCCGTCCAGATCTGTGTAATAATCCTCGTTGAAAATCTCCGCCAGTCCTGCTGCGCCCATGACCATGGCGACGAGTTTCCGGCTGTAACGCGCCAGATACGCTGCGAGCCGGTAATACCGGAAATAATCCGATACCAGAACAGAATAACCCGTGGGGGCGATCGCATCGGCGCGTGCGAGGAAATCCCGCGGATCGACGGCTCCCTGGCCGGTCTGCATCAGATTACGCATGGTGATCTCGAGCAGAACGACGGGGTCTTCTCCCTCCGCGGCGGGATCTTTGCGGAATTTGGCAAGCGCCCGCTCCAGCATGTCGAGGTGAACGCTGTTGAACGGCCGAAAGCTGCCTCGTTCCACAAGAATGGGTTTTTTGTAGAGCGCCTCGGAAGGCTGCAGCACCTCCCCGTGCGAAGCGAACATGGCTGCGTCCGACAATCCGAGCTGCACCAGTTTCAGGCTCATCAAACGGTTGTCGACGTCTGGGAAGGCCGGTCCGAAAAAGTGCACCAGATCCACTTCGATCCGGCTGATGCTGAGCGCGTCCAGCAGCGATTCGAGAATGCGTTCCGGCGCGCTGTTATGGTGGAGCGCAGCATAAACGAGATTTACGCCCACGATGCCCAGCGCTTCCTGCTGCGGATAGTTTTCCTTGTCGAGCATGCGCACATGGAGCAGCAGGTCCGAGGGGCCACTGCGCGGCACATGTTGAAAACGGATGCCCAGCCAGCCATGGCATTCGTTGGTGCCCTGATAGTTGCGGGCGCTGACGGAGTTTGCGAAGGCGAAAAACCGCGTCCAATCGCCTCGCCGGGAGTCCAGCCGCTCCATTAGCAGGCCGTACTCGTGGTCGAGCATCTGCACGACCCGTTGGCGGGATACGTAGCGCACACTCGGGCCGTAGATGCTGTCGCTGAAAACCATGTCGTAGGCGGACATACTTTTGGCCACGGTTCCTGCTGCGCCACCCACGCGAAAAAACCAGCGCGCTACCTCCTGGCCAGCTCCGATCTCGGCGAAAACGCCATACAGCGATGTGTCCAGATTGACCGCAAGTGCTTTGGCGCGGGGGTCCGTTTCGCGGTCGGGATGTGTTTCAGGGTGCAACTCCACGGGCGCATCCTGCACAAAGGCAGCTGGATCGGGAAGATCAAAGAGCGCGATGTGGAATCCTCGGTGGGTTTCCGGTCCTTGAGCTTTTTATGAATGCCGGCGCATCCGGCCCGACAAAGACTTGCAGCCCCGCCCGCGAGCGAGTAGCAGTTTCTGCTGTCCTGAGCAGAGCACCCACGTGATGAAACGCCTTGAGGAAAGTCGCGCTCCTATTAGCGACCCCCGTAAGACCCTGGTGGCGCGGCTGACGCGCTCGGAGATCTATCGCGATTACGAGCGCGCCTTTACCGAGGCGACCGGGTTACCTCTCACGCTGCGGCTGCCGGGCTCGATGGCTCTGGGGCTGAAGGGTTCTCGCAACGAGGGGCCGTTCTGCATGATCATGGGACGCACAAATCAAACGTGCGCCGCCTGCCTTCAGATGCAGGAGCGCCTTGAGAAGGAGGCCGGGCTGGAACCAAAAACCCTCAAGTGTTTCGCCGGCCTTTGCGACACGGCCGTCCCGGTGCGTGTGGGCGACAATCTCATCGCGTTTCTTCAAACGGGTCAGATTCTCGTCCACCAGCCCTCACGCCAACAGTTCACAAAGCTCACCCGGCAATTGCTTGATTGGGGCGTGCGCGCCGACGTCAAGCGCCTTGAAGAAGCCTATTTTGCGACACGCGTACTTTCGAAGAAGCAGTATGAAAGTGCCGTCCGGCTTCTCGAGATTTTTGCAAAACATCTTGCCACTCTCAGCAACCGCATTTTGCTCGATGAAGACGCTCCCGAGCCGCCATCGATGGAACGCGCCCGCCGATACATCGGCGATCACAGCCATGAAGATCTGTCGCTGGGCGATGTCGCCAAGGCGGTGAACATGAGTGCGTTCCACTTCTGCCGTATGTTCAAGCGCGCCGCCGGCATTTCGTTTACCGAATACATCGCACGAATGCGTATCGAAAAGGCCAAGAGCCTGCTGCTCAATCCCAACAGGCGCATCAGTGAGGCGGCCTTTGAAGCGGGATTTCAATCGTTATCCCAATTCAACCGTGTGTTTTTGCGTGTGGTCGGATGTTCTCCGACAACTTTCCGGTCGCAGATCGAACGCGGCGGCACCCGTTGACCTCCCCAAGTGTTCGGCGCAGCGCGTTCTCAGTTCAGTTCTCGTCGTTCCCGCCGAGGATGCGCGGGTTGGTGCGCAATTTTTCGCGCACGCTCAGCATGAGCGCAGCGACGGGATTGGCGAGCATGGCTCCGAGGACGCCGAAAAGCAGGCCACCTGCGATCACCGAGGAAAAAGTCAGGATGGGATGCATTTTGAGCCGGTCACTCGCCAGCTGGTTTTGGATGACAGTTTGAACGATGTTCTGCATGACGATCACCACGCCGAGCACAATCACCATCTTCTGCCAGCCGCCGGCTCCCAGAGCGATGAGCACTGCGAACGCACCGGAAAAAATGGCTCCCAGATACGGGACATAGGATGTGACCATTGTGACCAGGCCGATTGGCAGGGCCAAAGGCAAATCCAGCAGGATCATGGCCGCCCAGATCGCCAGCGATACCACGATGCTTGAAAGGGTCAGCGCATAAAAGTATTCGCGCACCGCGGCTGTTGCGTCGGAAACGATTTCCCGGCCGACGTCTTCCGGCACGCCGAGATGACGCCCCATCCATGAGGCGAAACCGTGCCAATCGTAGAGCAGGAAGTACAACAGGAATACCGCAGCAAAGACCCCGATAAAGACGGAAAACGTGCGGGTCAACCCCGACCCGAATGATGCAGCAAAGCCTGAAGCCAGTTGTGGCAGCTCGGTCATGATGCTGTCGGTGACGCTTTTTACAGCGCCAGCGGGCAGGCTGGCGTCTTTCGCCCAGTGTTCGAGCGCTCGAAACCCGGCTTTTGCCTGTGCGATAAGTTCCGGCCAATTGTTGAGGACACCGACAGCGATGATCCACATCGTGGCAGTGAGGATGGCCGTCAGCAGCATTAAGACGAGAGCGCTGGCCAGTGCGCGGGGAATCCGGATCTTTTGGAGCGCGTCAACAATGGGATTGAACAGCGCCGCGGCGACTACCGCGATCACAAATGGGACGACGAGACCGGAAATGGCGCTTAACAGCGCAAGGATGAATCCCGCAAAGACGACAATGCCGAGATAAAGCCAGCAGCGAAGCCCGACTTTGCGCAGCCAGAAAGGAAGCTGTTGCCACGCTTCGCGTGTGCGTTGAAGCGGGGCCTGATCGGCTGCGTCGGAGGAAGCGGGCGGGTTGGAACTGCTCATGATGCCCGGGCGAGGGTGTGCAGACGCGTTGGAGTCGCCGTTAACAACAGGAACGGATCAGTTTCTCCAGAGCGATTGCGTCTGCTGCAAATTTGCGGATGCCTTCAGCCAGTTTCTCTGTGGCCATGGCGTCGTCGTTTACCAGGAAACGGAAGGTTTTCTCGTCCAGAACGAGGCGTTCGATGGATTCCGCGGCGGCCATCTCGGGAGAGAGTTTGCGCGGCACGTCGCCCGCGGTTTCGTGCAGGGTCTTGAGAAGATCGGGACTGATCGTCAACAGATCGCAGCCGGCCAGTTCAAGAATTTCCCCAACATTGCGGAAACTGGCACCCATGACCTCGGTGTTGTAGCCGAATTTTTTGTAATAGGCATAGATCTGCCGCACAGACTGGACTCCGGGATCCTCCTCCGGCGTGAAATCACGGTTTTCGGCTTTGCGATACCAGTCGTAGATGCGTCCGACAAACGGCGAGATCAGCTGAGCGTCCGCTTCGGCACATACAATGGCCTGCGCGAGGGAAAACATGAGCGTCATATTGCAGCGAATCCCCTCCTTTTGCAGGATCTCTGCGGCGCGGGCTCCTTCCCATGTGGAGGCAATTTTGATAAGGATCCGCTCGCGATCGATGCCGGCCTTTGCATAAAGATCGATCAGATGGCGGGCTTTGGCCACGGTGCCGTCCACATCGAACGACAGCCGGGCGTCCGTCTCGGTGGAAACGCGTCCTGGAATGATGTTGAGGATTTCGAGACCGAACGCAATGAGCAGATGGTCGATGATATACTGGGGTTCCGCGGATTTGTGGTCGGCGATGGCCTTGTCAAGAATGGGTCGGTAGGTGTCCTGCTGAACGGCCTTCAGGATGAGGGAAGGGTTTGTGGTGGCATCGCGGGGTTCATAGGCCTTCATGGTTTCGAAGTCTCCTGTATCGGCCACAACGACGGTATGCTTTTTGAGCTGTGCGAGTTGGCTGGCGGCGTCTCCGGTAGCACTCATGATACGTGAACCAGAACACGGATTGCGGGTGGGAACAACGGGCAAAAAGGGTCACTGACGGATTGACTTCGTGCGCGCGTCGTGAATGGAATGGTGGGATATGAAAATCGGCCTGGTTGCGCCAGACTTATCATGCCGGGGGTGGCTTCGCGCGATGGGCACGGGTTTTGCGGTCGCGTCGGCGGTTTTGGTGTTGCCGGGCTGTTCACTATGGCGCGGCATGACCGGGGGCGGGGGCCCGGAGCGCAATGTGATTCGGGTGAAAGATGTGGAGGGACGCAAGCTCAGGATTGGCACGGGCGAAGTATGGGTAGTTGCGGGCGCCACGCTGCGTGGATTGAAAGCTCCGAAGCTGGAACCGGGTGCGCTGCCGCCGCAGGTGCTGGCGGACCCGGAGGTGCGTCTGTTGCATGTGCTGGATGTGGCGGGGCGTGTGCCGGCCTTGTTTTACAAGGATCTGCGCGGGCGCATCGAACGCCAATTAGAGGATGAGCGCAAGAGGCTGGCAAAAGAGCATGCGCGCCTTGGGTTTGAGCGCAACGGGCGCGATGCCATTGCCGCCGTCTTTGATGCGGATGGCGAGAACTCGCGCCTGCTTGGTTTGGATTTTGGACCTGACGGAATGGCGACGGCCGTTTTTGATGGCAATGGCCGTATGGCCCGTGCGTGGCGGGGTGCGCCGGACCGACAGGAACTTGTGGCTGCGGTCGCGCAGGCGCGCAGCGGGCGCC
>CAZZCL010000070.1:0-16328 GCA_964652295.1 uncultured Chthoniobacterales bacterium | reverse complement strand
CGGTGTTCGACCCGGTTGCGGACGGCCCGGCAGCGCAAGTGGCCGACCGCACGTTTGTTGCGCCTTACCACGACATGGTCACCGCGCGGCGTTTCGCGAAAGTCTGCGATGTTGTGACTGTGGAATTCGAGAATGTGCCGGTGGATATCTATCGGGCCGTTGAGGAAGGTGCCCGGATCGCGCCGCACTGGCGCGTCCTGCATATCTGCCAGAATCGCGAGCGCGAAAAGATCTTCCTCAGATCGGGCGGGTTTCCGCATGCAAAGTTTTTTGCGGCAAGAACGCGCGCAGAATTTGAAAGCGCGATCCATGCCCTCGGCACACCTTGCGTGTTAAAGAATGCCGAATCGGGATACGACGGCAAGGGGCAGCAGCGCATCGACGAAACCTCCGATCAGGCAGCTGCATGGCAGGCATCTTCGGGCTATGGCGTTGTGGAAACGTGGGTGGATCACGTGTGCGAACTGTCTGTAATCTGTGCCCGCGACCGGCAGGGGAATTTGCAGCCGTTTCCCGCCGTGGAAAACGTTCATTCCAATCATGTCCTCGACACATCAATCGCGCCCGCGCGCGTGGAACCCGAGACGTTGGAAGAGGCGCAAACCCTTGCGATGGGTGTCGCCGATCATCTGAAGATCGAGGGATTGATCGCTGTGGAAATGTTTCTTGAGCGATCGGGGCAACTCATCGTGAATGAACTCGCGCCGCGTCCGCATAACTCCGGTCATCACACCATGGAAACCTGTGCAACAAGCCAGTTTGAACAGCATGTACGCGCCGTCTGCGGCATGCCGCTGGCCGCGGCGACAATGCGATGCGCCGCGGGAATGGTGAATCTGCTTGGCGACCTATGGACGCATGGAGCGCCGGATTGGACCGCCCTGCTGGCGTTGCGCGACGCGTCCCTGCATTTGTACGGAAAAACCGACCCGCGGCCCGGCCGCAAAATGGGTCACGTAACCGTGTGCGCAAAAACCCCGCAGGAGGCCGCGAAACGGTGTGGCGAGGTGAAGTCCATTCTGCGGCGCGCCACCGAGGCGGCCTTGTGAAATTTTTCACGAATTCCCCTTGAACGGGTCCGGCGCTCCGCCGAGTCTGGGTTAGTTTCATACTCTGCAAACCACTGCGCATTATGGCCTATACCGTTGCCCGACCGAATCTCACGCTCGCCGAGCGCATGTATTTGCCGTCCATTCTTGGCGGACTCGCGATTACGTTCAAACATCTTGTCGCCACGCTCACAGGGCGGCGCAAGGTGACCATGCAGTATCCCGAAGAGAAATGGGATTCGCAACTTCCCGAGCATTATCGCGGCGCTCCGGCCCTGGTCAAAGACGAGCACGGACGCGAGCGGTGTGTGGCCTGCCAGCTGTGCGAATTCATCTGTCCACCACGTGCAATCCGAATCCAACCGGGTGAACTGCCCACCGGAAACCGCTGGGCAAAGGTGGAGAAATACCCCGAGGAATTCGATATCGACATGATCCGATGCATTTACTGCGGGTTATGCGAAGAGGTGTGCCCCGAGCAGGCCATTTTTCTGCGCAAAGATTATGCCATCACCGGCCTCAGCCGTGCCGAGATGGTGCACGATAAAGAGAAACTTTACGAGATCGGCGGGGTGCGTACAGGTCTCGTGCACAAATGGAATCCATTGAAGTAACGGCACGCCGCGGCTTGACGGGTGCGAAGTCATCTGCGAGAAACGCGCCCTTGCCTGTGGGGTCCGGTTTTGCACGGGATGGATCGTCACCCCACAGGGACTCCATGTGTCCATGAATTTGCTGGCCATTGCATTTTACGTTTTCTCCGGGTTGATGATCGTGTTTGCGGTCCTCGTCGTAGGGCTGCGCAATCCTGTATCGAGCGCAATGAGTCTCGTGATGACATTTTTGTGCCTTGCCGCGTTGTTCGTCACGCTTGACGCCTATTTCATCGGCACGATTCAGGTGCTCGTTTATGCGGGCGCAGTGATGGTGCTGTTTCTGTTCATCATCATGCTACTGGATCTTAAGGCCGAATCGTTGCGCCGACTCAACGGCACGGCGGTGGCCGGAGGGCTGCTTGTCAGCGGCGCTTTTCTTTACACTGCAACGCTGGTGGTTTTGCGCTCGGAACTCTCCCGCACGCCGCTGGAACCCCTTCCGGAAGGGCGTCTCAACGACGTGGCAAAGGTTGGCGAGATTCTTTTCACTGAGTACACCCTGCCGTTTCAGATTGTGGGTGCGCTCCTGCTCGTGGCGACTGTAGGCGTGGTTGTGCTGAGCCGGAGGGAACTGCGATGATCGAATCGGGCCATTCCTCAAAGACCGGTTTTCACGCGGCCCGACCCCGATATCATGCGATTCTAACATGGCGCTGACACTCGGACATTATCTCGTTGCAAGCGCGGCCTTGTTTTCCATTGGACTGGGCGGTGTCTTGCTGCGGCGCAATCTGCTCGTGATCTTCATGTGCCTCGAACTGATGTTAAACGCGGCGAACCTTGCGCTCGTGGCCTTTTCGCGATTTAACATCGGGCCGGACGGACTTCCGGCATTCGACGCCCAGGTGCTTGTGTTTTTTGTGATCACCGTGGCGGCGGCGGAGGTTGCCGTCGGGCTGGCGATTATCGTCGCGCTGTTTCGGGCGCGGCAGACTGTGCATGTGGACGATCTACGCACAATGAAGTTCTGAATGTGCGGCGCGTCCGCCTGCCATTGTCAACGATTAACGATTATTATGGAGTCTTACATACCCTGGCTGATTCTGCTGGCGCCGCTTGTGTCGGCGGCATTGATTGCGCTGGTGCTGCGGTCCTTTAAGACGCTGTCCGCACTGGTATCGGTCATTGCGTGTGCCGTTTCGTGTATTATCGTGGTGCTGCTGCTCTCAGGGCGCCTATCTTCAACCGCGACGCCGATGCAATGGCTGGCGGCTGGTTCCTTCGAGATTTCCCTGGGCATGCTGCTCGATGAACTCGCTCTGACGATGCTCACGATCGTGACTGGCGTCGGACTGCTGATCCATATTTATTCTCTGGGCTACATGAGGGATGACGCCGGCAAGGCGCGCTTTTTCGCCGGGCTGTCATTGTTTATGTTTGCCATGACGGGACTTGTCGTGGCGGACAATCTCGTGATGATGTTTGTGTTCTGGGAGCTTGTTGGCGTGAGTTCCTATCTGCTTATCGGACATTGGTTCGGCCGGGCAAGCGCTGCCGACGCAGCTAACAAGGCGTTTCTGGTGAATCGCATCGGCGATTTCGGGTTTATGACGGGCATCCTCGTGGTGTGGACACTAACGGGTTCGGTGGCGTTTTCTGCGTTGGGCACCCTGGAAAACGCCGCGCCATTGTGGGTCGGCACAGCGTTGTTGCTCTTGTTCTGCGGTGTGGCCGGCAAATCGGCACAAGTCCCCCTCCACGTCTGGCTGCCTGACGCAATGGAAGGCCCCACGCCCGTCTCCGCGTTGATTCATGCTGCGACCATGGTGGCAGCCGGCGTCTATCTTCTGGCACGGATTTCTCCGGTCCTGGAGTTCGCTCCGGAATGGTCGGCGACGACCATTGCCGCCGTAGGGTTGGCCACTGCCGTGCTTGCGGCATTTATGGCGGTGCAACAGGATGATATCAAAAAAATCCTGGCCTATTCCACGCTGTCGCAGCTGGGTTATATGGTTATGGCCGCGGGCTTGCTCGCCGCGCAGGCGTCAATGTTTCACCTTTTCACGCACGCCTTTTTTAAAGCGTTGCTCTTCCTCGGTGCGGGCGCCGTGATTCATGCCATGCATCACGAACAGGATATCTGGCGCATGGGCGGCCTGGCAAAACGGATGCCGCTCTCTGCGGCGACGTTTTTTGCTGGAACGCTTGCGCTGATCGGGATGCCGTTCTTCAGCGGTTCCTACAGTAAGCATGACATCCTCGGAGCCGCGTACGAAGGTGGCCCGCTGTTTTTCTGGGGGGCAGTCGGCGTCGCGTTTCTCACGGCTTTTTATATGCTTCGACTTGTGCTCACGGCGTTCTTTGGTGGGGAACGTTCAGACGAGGCGCGTAAGGCGCATGAGGCACCGACAGTTATGGTCGTGCCGCTCCTCGTGCTGGCGGCTTTGTCCGTTGTGAGTGGTTACCCGTTTTTCAAAGAGCTGTTCGCGTATTTTTCCGATGCCGCGCATGGCGGCAAGCACGCGCTTCCGGCCATTGTCGATGCGGCATCTCTCGCCGCGCTTACGGGCGGCGCGCTGGCTGCGGGCGCATTGTACTGGCGCAAAGCCCGGGATCCGGTGCGCATCCCGCTGTTGGCGCGCCGGTTTTACATCGACGAATTTTACAATCGCCTCGTGCGGATTGTGCAGGACGGTCTCGCAGCGCTTGCAGCATGGGCCGACCGCTGGCTGGTGGACGGGGTGCTTGTGCGTGGCGCAGCCTCAGCGCTGTGGTTTGTGGGTTTCGTCATGCGGTTTGTCCAGGTTGGCAGCATTCAGGCGTACGGATTCCTGCTTGGTGCAGGCGTCGTTGTGCTGCTGGGTCTTCTGATTTTTTCCTGACATGATTGCCGGATTCAGTTTGCTCAATGTTCTTGTGATTCTGCCACTGGCAGGCGCGCTGGGGGCTCTTGCGTCGGGGCGCATGGCAAAACGCGTGGCACTTGTCGCCGCATGGCTGACGTTGCTGTGCGCAGGGGCGGTGGTGGCGCTTTTTGCAGGCGGCGATGGCAGCGAGCCCGGCGGGTTCCGCTTTGTGAACGCCTTGCCGCTGCTGCCTGCTTACGGGGTGAATTACATTGTGGGTATTGATGGACTTGGCGCGGCCATGGTTCTCATGAGCGCGCTGGTGTTGATGTGCGCCGTTCAGGCGGCGCCCGAACCGGATTTGAGGCCCGGACTCTTCTACGGTTGTCTGATGTTCATCGGTGCCGGAGCCATCGGCGCGTTTGTGTCCGTGGATGTCATCGTTTTCTATGCGTTTCATGAGCTGGCACTTGTTCCGACATTTCTGCTCATCGGAATCTGGGGTACCGGCAACCGCACTCTCGCGGCCTGGCGTTCTGCCATCTATCTTGGTGTGGGAAGCTTTGTGCTGCTGATCGGTCTGATGGCGCTTTACCTCGGGCTGCCCGCAGAAAGCAGGACGTTCGACCTGCGCGTGCTGCTTAGCGCCCCCGAGCCGGGCGCATTGCTTTCGCCGGAGTTTCAGGGTCCCGTATTTCTGCTGCTGTTGGCCGGGTTCGGCACGCTGGTGTCGTTGTTCCCGCTTCACACATGGGCACCGGCCGCTTACGCTAGCGCTCCGCCCTCCGCCGCAATGTTGCACGCAGGTGTGCTGAAAAAGTTTGGACTGTTCGGCCTCCTGCGAATCGCCGTTCCGCTGCTGCCATTGGGCTTTCAACAATACGGCTGGCTGCTGGTAATTTTGTTGGCGGGCAATCTGCTGTTCGTCGGGCTGGCGACGGTTGCACAGCGTCAGCTCGATTACACGCTGGGATATTCCAGTGTGATGCACATGGGTTATATCTTTCTTGGGATTGCGGCATTCAACACGACAGCATTCGCCGGAGCCGCTTTTCTCATGGTGGCGCACGGGTTGTCGGTGGCGTTGTTGTTCCTTCTCAGTGGCGAAGTGCGTCAGCGCACCGGCACGCTGACATATGGGGAAGTCGGGGGACTGGCCACACGCTATCCGCGCCTCGGCTTTGCGTTCGGGCTCGCGGTTTTCGCTTCGATTGGTCTACCGGGATTCGCTAATTTCGCGGGCGAATTGCTGGTTTTCTTCGGTGCGTTCGGCGCAGGACCAGCCGCGGAAGGTGGCAGCATGATTTTCGATCCCATTCGCATTGTAACAGCGATCGGTCTCTTCGGCGTACTGCTCTCAGCTGTGTACATGTTGCGGGCCTACAGGAGTCTGTTCATGGGCGAACCCCTGGGAATCGGTAGCGAGCATGGCGATCTGGCGGGAGGCGCTCGTGGTGCTGCCATTCTACTGGCTGCGGCGTTGCTGGTGTTCGGTTTCGTTCCGGGACTGTTGACCGGCCTGTTTGAATACGGTGGGGCCGGTCTGTTTATGGCAGGAGGTGCGCGATGATTCATCCCTACTGGCTGGAAGGCTCGGTGCTGGGCCTTTGCCTCCTCCTGCTTCTCACCGAGGCCTTTCTTGGCAGAACGTCGCGCGCCGCGGTTGCATGGGCCGGTATTGCCGGTTTGGCAGCGGTCTTTGTCCTTACCTTTTTCGTGGATCCGGAAGCGGCGAGTCCGTTCGTGGCCAACGATGCCGCAGCGCTTTTTTTCAAGCGGTTCCTGCTTGTCTGCACGGCTGTGGTGCTGGTGCTCGCGTTGGAGTTCGCTCCCGTGGTGGCCAAATATCTGCCCGGTGCGCATCCCCAGGCTGGTCTCGGTGAGTTTTATGCGCTGCCGCTCGCAGCGTGTGCAGGAATGATGTGGCTGGCTTCGGCGCAGGATTTTATTCAGATGTTTGTGGCGCTGGAACTTGTGACGATCGCCTTTTATGTGCTGGTCGGATACCTGCGGCGCAACGTTGGTTCGCTGGAGGCGGGCGTGAAATATCTGATTCTTGGCGCGCTTTCCACCGGCTTCATTCTTTATGGCATCGTCTGGATCTACGGCGTCACAGGACAGCTTTCGTTTGCCGGCGTGGCCGAGGCCTTGCCGACGGCCGAGGCGAACAATCCCATCGGATTGCTGTTCGGCTTCGGGCTGTTGTTGGCCGGGCTCGGGTTCAAAATTGCGGCGGCGCCGTTTCAAATCTGGGTGCCGGATGTGTACCAGGGCGCGCCCACTCCGGTCACAGCGTTTCTCAGTGTGGGTTCAAAGGCAGCGGGGTTTGCGGTGCTCATGCGTGTGCTCGAGACGATGTTTCATGCCCCCGAACTCGGTGGACGCCTCGGGGGTGTGCTCGTTGTCCTCGCGGCCATTACGCTTTTGTACGGAAATCTGGCAGCCATGCCCCAATCGAATTTCAAGCGTTTGCTCGCTTATTCGAGCATCGGCCATGCGGGCTTCCTGCTGATGGCGCTTGCGTCAGTGACCGGCAGCGCTGCGGCAGGTTCGGTAGCAGCGTTCTATTTGGCGGTTTATCTCGGCATGACCCTGCTGGCGTTCCTCATCACGATCGTGGTCGGTCGGGCGGCTGGTGGCGATGATCTTAGCGATTTTGCAGGACTCGGACGGCGTTCGCCATTTCTTGCGGCTGCGATGACCGTTGCGCTTCTATCGCTTGCTGGCCTGCCGTTTACGGCTGGGTTTGTTGCCAAAGCGCTCGTGTTCCTTGAGACGCTCCGTGCAGGTCATTATGTGCTCGCGGGGATCGGTGCGGTGGCGGTTGGCGCAGGGTTCTTCGTTTACTTCCGTCTCTTGCGACAGATGTATTGGAGCGATGGCGCACGCGACGAACAGCCTGTTTTCGGGATGGCATCGGCGGTGACGATCGTGCTGCTCGCATCTGGGCTCATATTTTTCGGCCTGTACCCCGCCCCGCTTCTTGAGTGGAGCGCGGGCGGCGTTATTGAGAGCCTGTCTGCCGGGGTTCCTCCGCGATGATTGCCGGGGGCGTTCTCCGTCGGCCTTGCAGGTTGCAGGGTGGCAGGGCAGGAGATACACTGGAAATCGCGCAGAGCCTGGTTCCAAAATGATCCCCACGATCCAGAGAGCAGTTGTTGTGACCGGGATGATGGCGTTGTGCCTCAGCCCAGGTCGCGCGCAGGATTTGCCATTGCCTGGAGAGTTAGCGTCCGGCGCGCTCGCGGCGCCGGTGTCGGATCCGTCCGAGGAATTCCTCAAGGCCTACATGCAGGTGCAAAAGGCGGAGTCCATCGAAAAGGACGGTCGCCTGCGCGATGCCCTTGCCCTGTATCGTGGAGCTGCAGATCTGATCAACGGCATTGCGCGCAACAGCCCGACCTGGCAGCCGTTGATTGTGGAGTATCGTGGGCGGCGGATCGCCGAGGCGGTTACGCGCCTCCAAGGGCAGCTCGGCCAGCAGGCTGATGGGGTTCTTGGCGGCGTTGCGCCCTCCGTGGCCACCGGCGAAGGCGCGGCAGCTTCCGCACCGCTGCGCACGCTCTCCGCCGGGGGCCGTCCGCTGCCCGGGGCACAGGTTGCTCAGCCGCCGGTGTCCGCCGAAAATCCCGGCGACGACGAACTTAACCGCCGCGTTTTGGCGCTCCAACAAAAACTGAGTCAGTCCGAGCAGGCGCGCGCAGATCTTGAGGAACGTCTCAACACCACCAGTATTCAGATGCGCGAACTCGCGAAACGGGTTCAGCGTTCGGAAGAGGAAGAAAAGCGGCTAAAAGCCCGGCTGGCAGAGCTCGGAGACAGCTCTGCTGGGGAAGAAGTGCGCCTGCTCAAAGAACAACTCGCAGCTGCCGAGACGGACCGTGATAACGCGATTGCATTGACAAAAGATCTGGAAACCCGCCTCGTAGACGCAGAGCGCGCCCGGGACGAAGCCATTGAACAAGCCGCCAGGTATGCGGAACTTGAAGCCAAATACACGCTGGCGCTTGAAGAGAATGCGGGTCTTGCTGCGCGGCTTGAAGAGTTGAAAGACGGCGAAACGGCGCTTGCGAAAAAGGACGAGGAAATTGCGGCGCTCAAAGGAGACATCGGTCGTCTGCGCAACGAGATTGCAGAGGCACAACGGCTGAACGCGGATTATGAAGCCACTGTGACGCAATTGCAGGCCGACCTCGACAATTCGAGCGCTCAACTTGCCGCTTACAAACTTAAAGGTGTCGCGCCTGAGGAGATTGACAGGATGGCGCGCGAAAATACACTCCTGCGGGGGATTGTCGCCAAGCAGCTCCAAAGCCAGGCACGGCGGGAACAGGCGCGGCGCGTTTTGTTGGAGGAACTCGGCCGACATGAAGTCGCTGCAGAGGATTACAAAGCGCAATTGGATCTTCTCGGCGAATCGCTGGTCGACCTTGAAGACGACGAACGGGAGAAGCTCGATGCCCTCCTCCGCGAACCGGTGGTGCGCATCTCGGCCGCGGGTACCGAGTCGTCGGCGGACATGGAAGTTTCCGTTGCCGCACTCAAGGCAGAAGGTTTGGAAGCGGGCGGTGATGAGGAATTGACCGAGATCGGCGAGGACGCCGCTGGCGAGCCTTCTATCGAGACGGCTGGTGCCGAGGCGCCCGCGGAGTTTGCGGAACTGGCGCGCGAAGCCCGTGCCGCATTCGATGCGGAAAATTTCCGTGAAGCCGAGCGCCTCTACGAGAATATCCTTGCGAAGGAACCCGACAGCGTTTTTGCCCTTTCCAATCTTGGCGTTGTCTATTTTCGGACCAGCCGATTTAAGGCCGCCGAAATGATGCTGAAAAAGGCGGTGACGATTGAGCCCGCCGATGCGTTCTCGCATCAGACGCTCGGCATCGTTTATTATCAGCAGGAACGCTTCGACGAAGCCATGGAATCTCTCACGCGGACGTTGGATCTGAATCCGCGCAATGCCATCGCCCACAATTATCTCGGCATTACAGCCAGTCGCAAAGGTTGGCCGGAGGCGGCTGAAAAGGAGGTGTTGGAAGCCATCGCGCTTGATCCCAACTACAGCGATGCGCACTTTAATCTCGCCGTCATTTATGCAATGAACGAGCCGCCGTCGCTGGAATTGGCGCGGCGCCACTATAAAAAGGCGCTCGATCTCGGTGCACCGCCCGATACGGTGCTT
This sequence comes from uncultured Chthoniobacterales bacterium, assembly GCA_964652295.1. Taxonomy (GTDB): domain Bacteria; phylum Verrucomicrobiota; class Verrucomicrobiia; order Chthoniobacterales; family CALDSX01; genus CAZZCL01. Next base: position 6,658 of record CAZZCL010000070.1, on the reverse strand, counting down.
GAACGGATGCTACAGTAGTCCTGCCAACGAATGGCGCGACGCGCGCGTGCCGTTCCACGCCTGTCGCGCTCCGATTCACGTCGTCATCCCGCCGCAGCGGGCGGGCGCACTTTCATCCATTTCTTCATGCTTCCATGGGTTGCAGACGACGTTGGTCGAGGTTGTGGCACGCGTCGAGTAGCAGACCTTTCAAGCTGCCGCTCAAATTGGTGGTTCGGGATTCGTGCGGGTCGTAAACGCGGATCTGCGGCCGCCTCCATGAGAGCATATCGACAAGGGCGGCATCCCCCAAACTGTCTTCGGTGGCTGCATACTGAGGTTGGCCCTCGCGAAAATACAGCAGACCGCGCCGCTCGCCGTCGAGGATCCTCAACATCGCGCTCTTGCCATCGAGTTCCATGAGTTGCAGAAATGAGACAAGACTGAAGCCTTCCACACGGCATTGCGCTGAGTCTTCCATCAATTCCTCGATTGCACGGATAAGCTCCGGGAATTCGACCGGTCGGCGCAGGAAGGTCCACCGGCCGGGCTGACAGGTCGGCTGAGCGATCCGTGCGGTTTCCTCGGAGCATCCCTCAGCGATGAGCACTACAGGCAGATGCGGATGTGCCCCCGCAATCCGAGTGGCAAGATCGAAGGTGCGATGAGCGTCCAGCGCAAGATTGCTGATCGCGACATCGCACCGCCCGGTGTCCAGAGCGGAGAGCATCGCGGCAGACGTTGCAGTCTCGCTGATGGTCCACTTCGGATACAGAAATCGCAGCCCTTGAACCAGACGGGTGCGCGACAGGGGATCTTCATCTGCGAGAAGAACGCAATATTCAGGAAAGGAATCCGGGAGAGACATGGAAGGAGCGCAGGTGCCGCGACAAGGTGCGCGGAAACCGCCAAACAAGGAGCAGGGAGCGTGCCGGATTGGACAGCCGCACGTATCCCACGGTCACTCCGGGTCACAAGGCGTCGTGCCGGAAAACTTCAGGAGGAATTTTTGCGCATTGCAACGGAACGCATAGGGTCGGGCGTAAGAATATCTGTCAGTGCACACACTTTGCGCCGAATGCGATGGTGAAAAATCGCGCAACGCACAAGCAAACCTCTCCGCCAAATTAGCCTCATCATGTTCGCCAGATCTACCGACGCACCTCACTCGACATTCGCAAGCCGCCACATCGGACTCGACGAAACGGCCATCTCAAAAATGTGCGCCGCAATTGGGGTTGAATCACTCGATGGGCTGATCGATACAGTCGTTCCCGAGGCAATCCGGCTGCGCTCACCGCTGGAGCTTCCACCTGCGGCGTCCGAGGAGCAGGCTGGCGCTGAGTTGAACAATCTTATGGCACGCAATCGCGTGTTCAAAAGTTTCATCGGCATGGGCTATCACGATTGCCATGTGCCCGCTGTTATCCGGCGCAATATCTTCGAGAACCCCGGCTGGTACACGCAATACACGCCGTACCAGGCGGAAATCGCGCAGGGTCGTCTCGAAGCACTCCTGAATTTTCAGACGATGGTGATCGGGCTCACCGGTTTGCCCGTGGCTAATGCTTCGCTGCTCGATGAGGCGACCGCTGCTGCCGAGGCCATGGCCATGGCGTTCGCTCTGCGCAAGGATAAAGCGCGGCGACGTTTTCTGATTTCGACCGGCTGCCATCCTCAAACGGCGGCGGTGCTGCACACACGCGCGGAGCCGTTGGGGATCCAATGCGTGACAGCCGCCCCCGGGGAGGAGTGCTATGAGGATGTCTTTGGATCCATAGCGCAGTATCCCGATACCGAAGGACGCATTCCCGATCTCGGCGCGTGGATTGTTGCGGTTCACGAAGCCGGGGCGCTTGCAATTGTGGCATGTGATCCCCTTGCTCTCACGGTCCTGCCCAGTCCGGGGTCGCTTGGGGCGGACATTGCCATCGGCAGCGCACAACGGTTTGGCGTTCCCATGGGTTACGGCGGACCGCACGCCGCCTTTATCGCGACGGGCGAAGCGCACAAGCGGCATTTGCCCGGACGTCTTGTGGGTGTCTCGCGCGATGCCGATGGGCGCCCCGCTTATCGCCTCGCCCTGCAGACACGCGAACAGCATATCCGACGCGAAAAGGCGACGAGCAATATCTGCACCGCTCAAGTATTGCTCGCGGTCATGGCATCCATGTATGCCGTCTATCATGGGCCGGATGGGTTGCGTGCCATTGCACTTCGCGTCCATGACCGTGCACGGCGCATGGCCGAGCTGGCCCGACGCGCCGGGCATCGCGTGGTACACGAAGCGTTTTTTGACACTGTGTGCATTGAGCTTGAAGGCCTGACGGCTGCCCAGGCTGGGGCGCGTGCCGCCGCGCAAGGCATGAACATCCGCGCCATCACGCCTGCGCGCGTTGGCGTCGCGATGGACGAGACCAAAACAGACGCCGATCTCGATGCTTTGGCTGAGGTGTTGAATCCCGCTGGGCGCGCCCTCCTGCCCGCTGCGGATCTGGCGATGGACCCCACGCCGCAGTTCGAATGCCGAACTGATCCAATCCTTCAGCACCCGGTGTTTTCGGCCCATCGCACGGAAACGGAAATGCTCCGATACATCCGGCGGCTCGAATCGCGCGATCTTTCGCTGACATCGTCCATGATTCCCTTGGGGTCGTGTACGATGAAACTCAATGCCGCGAGTGAATTGTATCCGGTCAGCTGGCCGGAAGTGACTGGTCTGCATCCGTTCGCGCCGGAGGATCAGACCGGTGGTTACACACGCATGGCCGCGCAACTCGAAGCCTGGCTTGCGGAGATTACCGGGTTTGCCGCAGTCTCGTTGCAGCCCAATGCCGGATCGCAGGGCGAGTACGCAGGACTTCTTGCCATCCGTGCATGGCACGCTGCGCACGGAGGCAGTCATCGCAATGTGTGTCTGATTCCGGCCAGCGCGCATGGCACCAACCCCGCCAGCGCCGTTATGGCCGGTTATACGGTCGTCCCTGTTGGCTGCGATTCCGAAGGCAATATCGACGTGGAGGATCTCCGCGCCAAAGCGGACAAACATCGTGACGCGCTGGCTGCCATGATGATCACGTATCCCTCGACGCATGGTGTGTTTGAAATGCAGGTGCCGGAGTGCTGTGACATCGTGCACGAAGCCGGTGGCCAGGTGTATATGGACGGTGCGAACCTTAATGCGCAGGTGGGCTTGTGTCGTCCAGCGAGGATCGGCGCAGATGTGTGCCATCTCAATCTTCACAAGACCTTCTGCATACCGCACGGTGGTGGCGGCCCCGGCGTGGGACCGATTGCAGTTGCGGCGCATCTCGCGCCTTATCTGCCGCGGCATCCCTTGGCCCCGCTGGACAGTCGCGGGTGCGGTGCCGTTTCGGCCGCGCCACTTGGCAGCGCCAGTATCCTCGTCATTTCGTGGATGTACATTCGCATGATGGGCGGAGCCGGCCTGACGCATGCCACCAAATGCGCGATTCTTGCCGCCAACTACATTGCCCGTCGGCTCGAGGCGCATTACCCGGTGTTGTACCGCGGCTTGGGTGGCTTTGTGGCCCATGAATGCATTGTCGATTTGCGTGGGTTCAAGGACTCGGCTGGAATCGATGTGGATGATGTGGCCAAGCGGCTGATGGATTATGGGTTTCACGCGCCGACCATGTCATGGCCGGTGCCTGGCACGATGATGATTGAGCCAACCGAAAGTGAATCGCTTGAGGAAATCGACCGGTTTTGCGAGGGTATGATCGCAATCCACGGCGAAATCAAAGCGGCAGAGGAAGGTCGCAGCGACCGGATCAACAACGTGTTGAAGCGTGCCCCGCACACTGCGGCCGCGTTGCTCAACGAGAAATGGGATCGACCCTATTCGCGCGAGCACGCTGCGTTCCCGCTGCAATGGGTGCGGGAACGCAAGTTCTGGCCGCACGTCGCCCGGATCGACAACGCGCACGGGGATCGCAACTTGGTGTGCACATGTCCGCCAGTTGAGAGTTACGGAGCCAGTGCAGTTTAGGCAGCCCTGAATGTGGAGTGCGAGTCAGGCAGCTTAACGCCGTCTTGAATGCTGTCGTCGTTCAGCGATCCGCGCGTTTTGCAAGGCGCTTGAGTTTTCCCGAAAGACCGGCTTTTGCCGCAGGCGACATGCGGTCGATGAAGAGGATGCCTTGCAAATGATCGTGCTCATGCTGAATGGCGCGGGCAAGCCATCCCGCGGCTTCGAACTCGAAGACTCCGTCCTCGAGCGTGCGCGTCCGCACGCGGATGCGGTCGTGGCGCGGGATATCGCCCGCGATCTCCGGAAAACTGAGGCAGCCTTCATTGGCTGTCTCCCGGCGGGTCGCCACGGGTTCGACAACGGCATCGATAAGATAGAGCGGCATATAATCGGAGGGATCGCGCTCTTCGCCGCCGACAAAAATTGCGCTGGGCTGGTCGGCGGCGGCGGTGATATCGACGACCGCAAGCTGCAGGGTTTCGCCAATCTGTTGGGCTGCAAGCCCGACACCGGCAGCGTCGTACATTGTTGTCAGCATGTCTGCGGCAAGCGCCCGGATTCTTTCGTCGATGGGGCCCACCGGACGACCCGTTTTCCGGAGCACTGGATCGCCATAGATCACGATGTCGCGGATGCGCGCCCCGGGCGGGGAGAGATGGGCTGCGTTCATGACTGGTGTAACATTGCGCAGGATGCGCCGGATGCGAGCCAACGCCGCGGTCTAATTGAGGGAAATTTCATTCCGGCGTTTGGGTGAACGCAGGCAGGTTGCGCACGCCAGCGGCTTTCAAGGCATCAATGATTCGCAGGATGGCTCCAAACGGCGCGGCACGATCGGCGCGCATCGCCACAGTGCGATCCGGGCTGGCGGTTTGCGCGGATTTTATCGCCCCACCGAGTTCCTCCACACTAACCGGCTGATCATCGAGGAAAACGCGTTCATCGCTGGTGATGTAAACGATGAGGGGACGTTCCGGCGCCGCCGCTTCGGCGGCCGATTTGGATTCCGGCAGATTGATGACAACCTGCGGTTGCGGCATGCGAAACGTGGTGGTGACAACGAAAAAGATGAGGAGAATCGTCAGGATATCGATCAGCGAGACGATGATGACCGATGGTTGACGACGTTTGGGAGTGTAGAAACGCATTGCAAAGGGTGTTGCCCCGCGCGGAGTTGAGGTGCGGATCTAGGAGGCTTCGCTCTGGTCAGGCCAGCGAGCGCCAGCAGTCGGGCGTTGGGCGCGTCCCACAGCCGGTGTGCCGCGTTCGTTGCGTGCGGGAAGCTCCTGCGGCCGCAGGCCATCCAGGTCGACGGCGACTTTGGACGGTAGTTCCGGCGCATCCCCATAGCATTTTGTAAGCAGGCTTGCTATGAGCGCTTCCATTTGGATGGCGAAGACCTCGACTTTTTTGGAAAAATAACTATGGGCCACAAGACTGGGAATGGCCACGGCAAGACCCATGATTGTGGTGTGCAGGGCTTCGGCGATGCCTTTGGCGACGCCAAGGGGATCCGATCCCGCACCGGATGGTCCAAGGCTGCCAAACACTCCCACAAGGCCGGACACCGCGCCCAACAGCCCAAGCAACGGACCGAGGCCTACGATGAGTTCGAGCACAACAAGGCCGCTTTCAAGGTGCAACATCTCCTGCCGCGCTCGGATTTGTACCGCCTCCACGTTGTCCGCTTTTTTGGCGCGCAGATTTTCAAGCGCCACACGCACGATGCGCGCAAGTGGCGATGGATCGCCGGTGACAAGCCGCGCGAGGCGTTGCGGCGGCGTGCCGGGCGGCAGGTTCACAATTTCGCGTTCGATCGCCGGAGGCAGGACCGTTCGTTCGCGAAGGGCGAACGAACGCAGAATAATGATGGCCACTCCTGCAATCGAGCACAGGATGAGGGGAATCATGAAGACCCCGCCAGCGACGAAAAATTCCAGGATGGCCTGAGGACCGGATGCCGCCATGAGCAGCGGCGAGATTGGGATTACCATACGTTAAAAGTGAAATCGACTTCGAGGCGTCCTTCATCCAATGCCGGACCGATATCCGGGGGAAGGGATGGAAGATCGGAGTCCACAATGGCCTGAATCGAGACTGTTGCCAGTGTGGAATTGCCGGTGTTGGAGAGGACTTTGATGCTTTCGACCCTGCCATCCGGATGCAGTTCGAAGCGCAGGCGGACTGTACCGATCATGATCAGATCGTTCTGGCGTTTTACATAAGCCTGCCACCGGGCGCCGATCGCGTCGGCCATGGCTTTGCGGAAGCGGCCCATCGGGGTGCCGATGGCGTCGAAGGCTGCAGCGCCCCGGCGGTTTGCGCCGCCGCGCATGTCAGACGGGATTTGTTGACGCGAGATCCCTCCGGAACGTCCGGCGCCAGCCTGTAATTCCAGGCGAGAAGGAGGTTTCGCGGCCTCGGAGCGCGTCGGACGCGACGGATTGTCCGGACGAGGAACAGGTGGGGGCGTGTCAGGATCGAGTGCGACAAGGGTATCGGGCATTTCAGCCAGCATTGCCGAGAGGGGCGGAACTTGCGGCGTCGACTCCGGAGTGGGGGAGGGGCGTGGATCTGGGAGATCGCTGAAGGCGATCTCGCCCGAGGCGGATGAGGGGATGGCTGTCGGTGGCGGGGGAACCGGCGTGGGTGCTTCAAGCGGACGAGTTTCCATGGGGCGGGGCG
>CAZZCL010000069.1:0-16372 GCA_964652295.1 uncultured Chthoniobacterales bacterium | reverse complement strand
ACATCGGACACAATCTTCTGTAGCACAGGGCCGTGACCTGTGCTGGCGAAGCGCTTCGCAAGCCGCCAGCCCCCTTTTCAGCGACACCAACTCCCGGAACAGGTCATGGCCCTGTTCTACAGATGCGTGTTCGGAGTCATCCACAACATCGGACACAATCTTCTGTAGCGCAGGTCGCTGACCTGCGAGGGGAACAGGTCATGGCCCTGTTCTACAGGTGCGTGTCCGCAATCACCCACAACATCGGACACAATCTTCTGTAGCACAGGGCCGTGACCTGTGCCGGCGAGACGCTTCGCCTGCGCGTCTCAGTTAGCAGGCATAGCTGCCGAGACTGGGGTAAGGCACTAGACAATCCTCTTAGCAGCGCGAAGTTCAAGCAGGTTATCTTATGTTCGATACTCATCAACTCTATCGGCAGCTAAGCAAGCAGCTTGACCCCGTGGTCGCAGAGACTCTGGCCACTGCGTTGGGTGCTGTTTATTCCGAGTTGAAAGAGACTGTCACAAAGAGCGATTTTCGAGAGCTTATCGCTGCCCAGAATCAGACCGATGAGACAGTGAAGCAACTCGTGGAAGCGCAAAAGCGCACTGAGACGCGTGTTGAGGATTTGGCCGAAGCGCAAAAGCGCACTGAGACTCGTGTTGGGGAGTTGGTCGAAGCGCAAAAGCGCACTGAGACACGTATTGGGGAGCTGGCCGAAGCACAACGCCGGACGGTTCAGACTCTCAAGACTCTTGCGGAAGCCCAGCGGCAAACGGAGGAGACCGTTCGCAAGCTGGTTGATGGACAAGCACGGCTCGAGGAGGGTCAGAGGGAGATACGCCGGGATTTGGGCGCACTGCAACAGACCTTCAGCTACGCATTTGAAAATGAGGCCTACCGCATGCTGCCCGGTCTGCTTGCGTCGCGTTTCGACTTCCAAACTCACGACCGTTTGCTGCGTGAATATATTGGCGACGTCGAGATCAATTTTCTTGCGAAAGGCGAGGTTCAAGGACGCCCCACTCTCCTAGTGGGCGAGAGCAAACACCGTGTCCGGCCTCAGGATATCGACGCTTGCATCGGGCAGATCGATTCTCATGTCGAGGCCGTCCGCAGCGCCTATGGCGATTTGCCGGTGCTCCGCATTATTGTGACTCACGCCGCCCACCCACGAGCTATCGAAGTGCTGGCTGCGCGAGACGTGCATGTGATTCAGAGCCACGAGTGGTGACTATTGATTTTGTATGGGAAACGACTGCTGTGTTGCCGGATGCCAAAAAGCTTCGTGAGCACACCTGTAGCCACGGCTCTCTGAGCCGTGCCATAAACCGCCCCTCCACGCCAATGACAACCTGTCGTCAGAAGAAAAGCAAACCTCGCTTCGACCCGGCTCATTTGCCGGGGTCAATATTCTGGGGCTTGCTGATTTTTGCTGCCTTTGGCACAGTGTTTCGACAGCTATCTGATGTTGATTTGTGGTGGCATCTACACTTCGGGCGTGAGTTTTTGCATACTTTTAAAGTGCCCGAGCTACAGCAATTTTATCTTGCTCAAACTCGCGATTCCTCAATCGAGTTTCGATATACTCTCTTGGGTGACGCCGTACTTTTTCTCCTGTGGGCAGTCGGCGGAGGATGGTTGTTGCAAGGTTTTCAAGTAGGCATAACGCTTTTTGCCCTTATTCTCATGGATCACATGACTGGCAGGCGCAGGGATTGCCTTGCATTATTGGGTCTCATGGCATTCCTGTTTTCGACTTACCACCTGCAGATCGTCAGGAATTCTTTGTTCAGTTATGGACTTCTGATGATGTTGCTGTGGATAACCTGGCGGCATGATCGCAATAGCGGGAGCAGCGCGCTCAAAACACTTGGGCCAGCTGCACTCGTGGTCGGTTTTTGGGGGCTGTTTCACGGAAGTTACCTCATTGGGATGGCAATGCTCGGTATTGTACTTGCCGCTGATGTGTTTGACGCCCTTCTTGCTGGCAAAAGTCGCAGTGTTATGAGTGCACTGTGGAAAAATAGCCTGATTGGGGCGGTGGCGTTTTCCACTGTACTGATTGGAAATCCGCTGACTGCTATATATACCGATCGACTGTTGACCTTTGCTCGTGAGATTGCGCCCGATAGCCGCGTCAAGTCGGCGGCGAAGTCCGACGGTGCGCCATCTGTTAAAACGAGCGGTGCCGAACGCGCAGCAGACGAGACTTCTGAAATTGCAACTCCGCCGGACGACTCAATTTGGCGGTCGCTGATTTCCACGCTCAACAACACCGTCATCAGCACTGCGAGCATGCAGAAGGGTTACGGAGCTGTTTCAGGCGATTTTCAATCCCCTTTCGATGCGATGTCCCATGCACCAATACCTGCGACTTTCATGCTGATGTTTCCTGCCGCTGTCGGCCTCGTGTGGTTCTTGCGTCCGTTTCGCGTGATAGACGTCGCGCTTTTCGCAGTCTGTCTGCCGCTTGGGCTGGGCTACCTGCGTGGTATTCCATTTCTTGCAGCTGTGTCCGTCTGGGTGTTACTCCGCACGCGCGGTTCCCCTGGGCGCAATGCCATACCGAAAGTTCCGCAGCCCCTCCAGCTGGCTGCACTTGTCGTTTGCATATCGTGGACTCTGAGTTCGATGGCTTTATGGATCGTCGACCGGCATTGCGAGTTGCTCGCCGTTATTCACCACGTCACCGCCCCAGGTCGTTCCCCCGCCTTTAGCGAACGAATGGCGTCCTATATCCTCGAAAATCATCGGCACACACCGTGCTTCACCACAATAACAACCGGCGGCTACGCTCTGCTTTCTTGGAATGGCGCTAAGCCCGTCTTCATGGCCGGCAAGTTCGATGTGTACGACGAAAACATCATTTCTGACTACGTCCGTGTGGCCGATGCAGAACAGGCTGATGGCGTGTTAAGCAGATATGGCTTAAAAGCAGCATGGCTTAGTGCCGGCGCGGATCTTCCTTTCCAAAAAGTTTTCCTAAAAAATGATGCATGGCACATTGCAGCTGTCGAGGCTGGTGCCATGCTGTTTGTTCACGAGGACGCCTTAGAGAGGCGCCAGCTGCCAACCGTGCTTGAAACAATGGATGAACTCCGCCGTGTGCAAGGTAGATACGTGCGTGCCCAGGCGCTGCATCCATACTTTGGTGTCCTTGAAAAACTTCTACGCCAGCAGCGATTCAAGGATGCCTTAGATTTTTACAACCTAAACATTGACCGGTTTGCCCTTTTAGGCGCATGGCGACAGCCTGACCAGGAAAACTACGTCCGCTCAATCATGCAAAGCCTGCAGGCTGCAGCATCGGTGGCTATCACAGATCGTGAGCCCCGCGCCCCAGTCTACAGATGACTTTCGAGACGTGGGCGGAGAAATTAACTGTTTGTCGCCGAGCCAAAGCAAAATCCTACGTGCTCACGATCTTTTGTTCAGACTACGCGTAGACGAGCACAAACGCCCTATTAGTAGCGCAACTTAAGCCCTGCAGTCCAAATGTTGGTCACGTAATTGCTGATATCAACTGTCTTTTCGATCGTAAAACGACGGTATTCGGCATAAAGAGCCACCCGATCATTAAAACGATATTCAACCCCACCGAACACTTGATAGGCGAGAACAAACTCATCGGATTCGAATGGGGACGCTAACGGTATGGTCCCTGCCACAGTCGATGATGTTGTGGCGACAACTTCACGGAACCAGAGTTGCGCTCCGCCAACGCCCGCGCCGACGTATGGCCTCCAGCCGGCAATAAATCGGCCCAGCCGAGCACGATATCTCCAGAGATCAAGACCGATCCATGCGTTGCCCATAAACGCTACCGCAAACATATCTGTGCTGGTCGCTACCACCGTCCCGCCTGTTATTGGAGTTGTTGGTGTCGGACCAATCACCCCTTCAAGGTCCGTGGCGAAAAAGAAGCCCTCAAATTCCAACCCGATTTCAAGAGGGAATTTTTTTTGTTTCCATGAGTAACCCACCTCAATACCCCCCACAAACCCTCCATTATTCGGATTGATGACGAATGGATTTCCGCCAATGTTCAATTCGTAGTCTTGACTCTGCGTGGTACCTCCAAATACTCCAACATAGGGCCCATATTTTTTCTGCTGCTGGATGGTTTTAAGTTCCTTGAAATCAAGATCTTCTGCATAAGCGGGCACCGTGCGGGACGTGACCGCGATGACGAATGCAATCGTGAATGATGCAATAAGGGATGGTGAACGAAATTGCATTGGTTTCATGCCGTTTTGCCGTTTGTGGAAAGCCTGACAGGTCTTGTGTTTAAGGTTATAATCAGAGTTGAAATATCGTTTATCGAACGCCAGGCAGCCCAATAAAAAGCTGCTGACAAAACCCCGACAAACCGTTTATCCCAGAATCTGCCTGGCAACGCAACCCCTTTCCAGCAAAATGAGCTTAACGCGGGAAAATGTCCCATCGCAAAGCGTCCCCGTCGCATGCCTGGCAGTGATTGCTTCATCCATGATTTCATATAATCAGGAGCTGTGGTTCAAATGAATAATTTCTTCCCTCAATGCAAGCCGCTATCCGGTAGAGGCTTTTGTTTTCTGCGGAGTTGGATTACACGAAGCGTTATTGCCCTGCTTATTGCCGGTGTGCACGGGGCAAACCATTTAGCGGCCCAACCGCCTACCGGCGCCAGCGAGGACGCCGAAACCACAAGCCGTATCCCAGCTTTGCAACGGCTGGAGCAGAATGTTCTCACGCTGCCCTCCAATCCTGAAGAACCCGGAAACCTTCGCGAGCCAGGGCTGCTTCCGCGTGTGGATGACTTTAATATGGACAACAGCAGCCTCGATGATGAGCTAAGCCGTATGGACGAAGACGAAATCGAGCCTCCAGATTTGGATGTGCCATTGCCCGAACTCCCGCCGTCATCGTTCGAACCGGATTCAGCTCCGCCCCTGCCCAGAGAAACTCTCATTCAAGTAGCCTCAGCCGTGGCGGAGTCGGTGGTAATGCTGCGGGCGTGGGATGGATACGGGAATCAGGTTGGTCGCGCCAGTGGCGTCGTCCTCACCACAAGAGGAGATGTCATGACGTCCACGGCGTTGTTTGGTGCGGAGACCGATCCCGGCACCTCTTCCATCGAATTTATCTCAGCCCAGACCGGTAGTGGGCAAACCTCCAGAGTCACAGGTGTCACCCGTTTCGATCAAACCACAGGAATCTGTATTGTCCGCATTGCCTCAAGTATCGGAGGTCCGGTGAACCTCGCTGTCGAAGATGTACGATCTCTCAAGGGCCGCGTTTTCGTCGTGTCATTTAACGAAATTCGAGGGCTGATTCTTGCCGATGCAACAGCGGAATCGGCCGATTCCCTCGCCTTTAAAGGTTACATCCGATTGACGGGGCAAGATTCTCCAGCTGTGACCGGCTCGGCTGTGCTCGACCAGGAAGGTCGTCTTGTCGCGGTTGTGGCTTATCAAATCCCCATGACCCCCTGGGTGGCCTATGCCGCTCCGGCGTCTCAAGGAATCCTGCAGGACATCCTGCTCTCGGAAGATAATCCACGCGTTAAAATTAAAGATCTTGAATCATTTGATCCATTCGTCGGGTCGCGTGTTTCTTGGGAGCGTGTTCCTGAAGTGATTTCTTCGCTTTACGCAGGCCGGATCGGCCGCGCGGGTGCCCGGCTTCGGCAGATCACCGAACAATATCCCCGCTCCGCATCCGCATGGTATTTGCTGGGATTAACACTGGAAGCCGGAAAACGACCGGATGAAGCCCTGCCCGCTTACGAACGCGCCCTGGCTTTAGACGAATCCGTTGGCGTCTATTGGCGTGCTTTAGCCCGTGTCGCGGGAGGCAAGGATCAACCAAAGGAGGTTCTGGATGAAAAAGTCGTCCCACTATTGGCCGAAGCCACCCGCCGGCAGCCCGGCGATGTGCTGGCGTGGGTCCTACGCTGTCGCGCTGAGTTGGGTGTGGGTCAGATTGAGCAGGGTTTAGAATCCGCACAGCGCATCAGCAACCTCGCTCCGCTATATGCGCCGGGCCATTATTTTATGGCGTATGCACTCGGAAAATTGCAACGATTAGATGCGGCTGCACGTGCCGCTCGCCAGAGCGTCGCATTAGATCGCACATCGCGAAACGCATGGTTTTTATTGGGGCTCATTCTGAATGCCAACGGCGACTTGGAGGATGCGATTGCGGCGTATCGCGCGGCTCTACGGCTGGATCCCGCGTTTGAAAGCGCGCGTTCAAACCTCATCGCAGCTTTGATTAAAAAAGGGCGCCGAACAGAAGCACGCAAGGAATTTGAAGAGCGAAAACGCCTAGCGAAACAAAACACTTCTAAACGCAGGCAATAACTCAATATGGAAAGTCGAGAGCATTTTGTGTGCCATCTCGCACATTCAAATGTTACAATAAAGTCACATTAAAAAACTTGGCTTCGAGTACGTGGTCCGGCATTCTGTCATCCTGTCGGAGGGTTCTGGGCTTGATTTATTTGAACCCATTGAGTTAAGCACTGCAATCTTCCGGTCAGATAACCAAAACCAAAAAAACACACAACATGAAGCGTATTATTACTGCAATGCTTGCAGCGGCTGTTGTCTTCTCCGCGTTCGGAGTCGCCAACGCTCAGCTGCCTGTCAGTCGCACCAACGCCATCGAGCTGACCGACCTCACGGGTGGTCAAATCGAATTCGTGGCTATTCGCACGATGAACGAGCCTCGCGGCCGCGGTGTCATCACCGCTGTCTCGGGCGATAACGTCACAATCGACGGCGTCTCCGCAACCTTCGCCGGAGACGGCTGGGTCGGAATCGTCTCCACCGGTGTCGAACAAGGTCGTGTCTTCGAAATTAACGAAGCCACCTCTTCCGGCACCATTCACACCCTCACTGGATTCAGCGCTTTCGCAGCTTCCATCGAGGTTGATGTTGACGACATCACTGTCGTCAAAAAGCAAACGTTGGACGAGGCTTTCCCAGCTGGAGGTTCATTTACCGGAGGGGCAACGCTCTCGAGCGCAGATCAGCTTATCATTTTTGGATCCACCACGGTTCAAGCATTCTACAATAGTTCTGTCGGTGAATGGCAAAACCCTGCCGGCTTACCGGTGGGTGCCACTCTGATTCCAATGAATGGTTCGGTCGTGGTGATCCCCCAATCATCAACACCTGGCGATGCTCTCGTCTCAGGGGTTCGAAATACGGGTGACGTCCAATTCTCAGTACCCGCAGGGATTACCTCAGTTGGCGTTCCTTACAAATATTCAAGCTCACTCACTCTCGACGACTTGCTTGGCAGCATTGACGCCGGTGCTACACTGTCGAGCGCGGATCAAGTGTTATTCGCTTCGAGCGGGTCGCTCAATCAGGTCTTTCGAAACACATCACCCGCACAGTGGCAGACGCCCTCAGGAACGCCTGTTGCTGGAACCACAATCATTGGAGAGGGTTTCATCGTTATCGGCAACTCGACCGTAAACACGATCGCGTTTGTTGAGGAATACGTAGCAGGTCCTTAGAAACAGAAAATAACTAAGCTTTTGTGTCCAAAACATGGTGTTTCAATTTATAGACAAGAAGCCAATCACTTAAAAATAAAATGAAAAAATCAATTCTCGTAGCACTATTAGCTACTTTTACGGCCTTTGTTCCTGCAAAGGCTGCGTTCCAATTTCAGTTGGATATTATTCCTGGATTGACTGTTTATGGAGATGACGGGAGCACCCCCTTTGCGGGGTTTGTTGCCTTCGGCACCTTCGATCCCGGGACTAACTTTGCTGATCCATTCTCAGCTCTAGCTGGCAACTTCAATGCGTTGTTCGAGTTTCCATCAACAGACCCGTTTTCAGCCGTGCCGGCTGGGGGTAATTGGGGTTTGGGAGTTGTCGAACGATCAGATTTGCTTGCAAGTACTGACGAGCCAGGGTGGACTGCGAACTTTGCAGGTCAGCCCGGCGTTGCTGTATTTCTTAATACCAATGATTTTGCTACAGCAACATCAGGGTTGATTGTTAATACAGGTGACTCGTTCTTCGACTTCACGGCAACCAACTTGGTAATTCCCGTAACAGGATTTACTCTGGATGAGACGTTTATCACCCCAACAGACACGGTGCTCAAGAGCACTGGTCTATCGGGTATTTCTGCCGCCCCCATTCCCGAGCCATCGACCGTCGCCCTGTTGGCTGGCGCTCTCGCAGGTCTCGTGGTTTTACGCCGTCGTCGTCGCGCCTAAGCGATAAAGAAGGTAGAACCTATAATAAAAGACGCTTCATGATTTCCAAAACCCGCTGCAGCCTGTTGTGCTGCAGCGGGCAAAGGAAAAACTGGTAGTGTCAACAACTTCAAAGAGCAAATTCTCTATTTAAATGAAGAACTACACAAAATTATTCGTCGCCGCGGCCACAATCGCTGCGACCATGTCCACAGCCAAGGCTGTGACATTTGAAGACGTGGACACCAATATCCTGAGTGATGTCAAATGGACTCAGGATACGGTGTACATTTTGAAACAGGCCATCTTTGTTGGTAATGGTGCGACCTTAACTATCGAGCCAGGAACCATCATTCGTGGTATCACGAATGTCCAAAGTGGAATTTCCGCTGAGCCTGGTGCGCTCATTGTCGCTCCGAATTCGAAGTTAATCGCAAACGGTACGCCCGATGATCCGATCGTCTTTACCTCTATTGATGATCCGAACGTCCGTGGTGGCGTAAACACCATCCCACCAAGTTTTACGACTTCTGCGGATGCTCCTGTTGCAGCTACATTCACGTCAGGCGTAGATTATGGCCCCGGAGTATTCGACTATTCGCCAGACGGTCCTACTTCTGATAATGGTTGGGCTTATCAAGGTTTCTGGGGCGGATTGGTCGTCCTGAACGACGGGTACGTGGCTCAGCAATCACCTTCAACTGACATATCTCCACCTGATGGATTGCCTGACGAACCTTATTCACTCGTCATCGGATCCGACAACAATGATCCCATTAATGTCGGTCTCGATTATATCGAGGGTATTACACCATCGGCAATAACTGAATCCAATTTGTATGCAGTTTACGGTGGGAAAGACGATGCGAATAATTCTGGTGTGATGCGATGGGTCTCCGTTCGCTATGCAGGATTCGAAATCGGTGCTGACAACGAGTTGAATTCTGTTACGCTCGGCGGTGTTGGTAGCAACACAGTCCTGGAATGGATTGATTCCGCATTCAACATCGATGACGGTCTTGAAATGTATGGAGCCATCCTAAACACTCGTTTCATTTTTTGTACGAGCATTCAGGATGATCAGTTCGATACTGATGAAGGCTACCGCGGCGTGAACCAATTCTGGTTTGCTGCTCATGGCAGCCTGTCACAGGTTCGCGGTGGTCACACTGGTCCTGGTAACGGCTCCATTGTCGGTCAATTGGACATCGGCAATGATTACCAGAGCATTTATGAACTGGATGGTGCAGAAAATGGATCAGACGGATTACCTGCAACCAATTTCTCTGTCTACAACTTCACAGCGATTGTTGATGGCGATTCAGAGTATCCAGGATACATGGATATAGATGAGAACGTTTCTTTATCACAGTATAATAGTGTCATCGTAGATAGTGATCCGGCAGCGGATCCAGTGAATGTTGGTAATGCCAAATCACCAGCAACACGTACAGGCGTAGCCTTGGCTGATACATTGTTTCTGTTTTCAGATGCTGATCCAACAGGCACGGTTGACTCGGGTCTGTGGGATAGTCTGACTGCCTACACGGAGTTGACAACGAATCCGCTGAAAGGAACCTCCATCTACACCAAGAATGGTTTGGATCCCACACTCGCAGTGGGTGCAGCTCCTCGTACAGCGGCTGTAACTCCACCAGCTGGATTTATCCAAACCGATTACTCCGGTGCTATGCTCGACAACAATTTCCTCGCGGAATGGACAGTTGCAGCTGCGCTTGATGCGCTGCCCACAACCAATGTACCACGTGCGGAATTGACACTAGGCGTAAGTGGATCCAATCCAACCATCACGTTTGATACTGCCAGCGGCGGCAAATACGTCGTGGAAGTGTCCACCGATGGACGTGTGTTTACTCCGATTAACGGAGGTGCACTTGTTGCCGGAACTGGCTCGCCAGTTACGGTAACCGATTCCGGCACGTCTCTCACAAGTGGTGCCCCAGTGAGCTACCGGGCGTTCCGTCTGTAATCTGCTTTTCAGAGAGGTGTTGATCCAGTTCTCTAAGAGCTACTAACAAGCGGGGCGACGGCGTTGTCCGTCGCCCCGTCTTTTTTGGTAAGTGGATGAAATATTATGAGAAAAAACTATTGGACTGTTGCTCTGGTCATTCTTTTTAGTGGGTTGTCAACCGCAAGTGAGATAGACCAACCACGGGATGTTCCGTTCGCAAATGATGTGATGGATAGCCTTTTCGCATCCCAAAGTGCGCACCCGGTGCCGCAATCCTCCATCATACCCGTATGGGGGGAGCAGCGAAATATGGTTGAATATTGGCTGGAAATCGCCTTGGCAGCAGGGCGAGCGACAGCCAGGGAGCCCTCTCGATTAGCCGATTTACCTACAAAAGCGGCTCTCTTGGCTGCAGAGAATGGTCTGCTTGATGTAGCTGAAAAGTTCATAGTAGTGGCCGTTGGGCATCGTAAGAATTTGACATGGGCGGCGATGGCACGTGTTTTAGCCGCACAGAACGAAGATTCGCTATTTGAAGCCTGCATATTTAATGCAATGTCGAATCTCGGAAGTCGTTCTCCCAATGAAGTGGATGATATCCGGAAACAGCTTGTCGGTGCTTATATCGAGCGAGGCGATTTAGCGGCTGCACGACTTGCCGCCGATGGGATTGTTTTGCCGTATAACGAAATGTACAAAAAAGGTGCGCTGGAATATACAGCATGGATGGAAGGAGAAATTAAGGACCTTCCTAAACTAGAGTACGGAACAGCATTTGACCCTTCTTTGATTGATATTGCAAGATGGCGTGTCGCCGCTGCAATGCGCACTAAGGATCATGACACGGCAATAGCCTTGCTGCAGGATGCCGAACTAGCTGTGAAAAGCAGCCGTGCTGAGGCTAGCGATATGCTCTTGAAAATTGCGAAGGCGTACTTAAGCCTTGGCGACACTGGGACGGATGAAGCTATCCGTCTCCGCGATCAATGCCTGTCGAATTTGAAAAGTGCTAAAAGCATCGCCGCTTGGATGGCGGCAGATTATGCCACTCTGGCAGAATTATGGATGGAACTGGGCAATGTTAATGAGGCCCGTAGCGCCGCTGACTCAGCATTAAAAATTGCGCGGCTTATGCCGGTTCAATCTTCAGCGACGGCGTTTGGTGCTGCAATAAATGCATTAAACGTGTCAGAACGCTCAGCAGAATTGCCCATTATCATACGGGAAGCGTTTGTAAAGACGATTGCCGATGGCGTCGCCCCGCAGCGTTGCGCCGGATTGTTTACCCTCGCTGTTTCAGCGGCTCAGGCGGGAATTCAATCAGATTTGGAACAGCATGAAAAATGGGCGGAAAGCATCGAAAAGGCATATAACGAAATTCTTAAAGCCTATAGCCCGGTAAAAAAACGTTCTAACGCAACCGTGTCGGATGGCGGCATTTGAGGAGAGCGATCTAGCCCATTGGCATCAGGTGTATTGGATTAAGCGTGGATGATTCAAACACAATGGTCCCGAAGAGTAAGATCTCGGTAAAGCCAAGTTTGTGGATAGTGATGCTTGCATTTGCGAGCGGCACCGCTCTTGAAGGTCAAGAAAGCGGGCTCATCCGTGGAAGAGCATTCGATCGCGACTTCCGTGCAGAATTACCGGGTGTTGTGCTAACAATTCAGGAAACCGGCGTATCAGCTGAGAGCAAAGAGGACGGAACGTACGCTATTCCGCCACTAGCGCCTGGGGTGTATTCAATTCAAGCAACACGTGATGGATACGAACAGGAAACGTTTCGGGATATTGTTGTTACAGCGGGCGCCGTCCGCGAGCTGGATGTGGAATTGTCTTCCGAAGTCGTCGAGTTGGAAGAATTTGCTTTTGTCGCTGAAGATGAACCTGATGGCTCAGCTGTCCAAGCTATTAACTTGCAACAGGAACTTACGTCGTTTACTCAAGCTGTGGGTTCTGAGTTTTTAAGCCAAATCGGAGCGGGCGATGTTGGTGAGGCCTTGACCAAGCTTGTGGGGACAACTGTCGCCGGTGGTAAAGATGTTGTTGTGCGTGGTTTGGCGGATCGTTATAACACCGTGCTACTCAACAGCGCTCGTGTCCCAAGTTCTGACCCCGATAAACGCAGTGTTAACGTCGATCTGTTTCCTGGATCGTTTGTTGAAACGCTTACAAATTCAAAAACGTTCACGCCAGATCTTCCGGGTGAATCCACCGGAGGTAGTATCAATATCATTTTGAAATCAATGCCAGAATCGTTCTTCGTGAAATCAAGCGTCGGGCTTGGATATAACACGAACGCGTCTGAAAACTCTGAATTTTTAAGCTATAGAGGAGGCGGAGTTGGTTTCTTGGGAAGCGCAGCGGAACGTCAAATACCCGCGTTTTTGAAGAACAGCACAGCCAGTGACTTGCCAAGTCCTGTTCGTGCCAGCTCAACAGTTGTGTCAAATCGCAACAAAGCCGCCAGCCTGTTAACGAACGCTTTTGGAACGAATATTAAGCAATCGCCGCTCAATTTTAGTGTAAGCGGTGAGATCGGTGACCGTATCGAGTTTCTTGGAGGGCAGCCACTCGGCTACCTGGTGGGATTTACATATAGCAATAGCTATAAATACGATGATTCTGGACAGCGCGGCGATGCTGTCATCATAGGGGAGAATATTGTGCAAAGCGGGTTTTTTGAAGTGATTGAGGCACAGCAAGAGCTACTTGCCGGTGTACAGTTCACTGCTGGGTATGATTACGACGATAACAACAGATTACTGGCGACTGTGTTCGCTAACATTGCAGCGGAAGACTTAGCGACATTTCAGGTTGGACCAAGGCAATTGAACGGTCCGCCACCGCCGGTAGAAACAATAGACAGCCTTCGGGTAAGAGAGGGCTCCGTGTATACGGAGAGACGCCTGCAAGTGATTCAGGCTTCCGGACGCCACGAACTAGAGGCTCTCGGGGATGCGCGGATTGAGTGGACCGCATCGTATGCAGAATCGTCACAAGATGAACCTGATATCCGTTTCGCAAATTACGCGTATTTGCGAAGCTCCGCTCGATACAGCGGTCTGGGATCCGGTTTTTCGGGGCAACCCTTTGAACGAATTTGGCGCGCTTCAGAAGACACAAATTATAATTTGAATCTCAAAGGGATGTTTCCCTTATTTACAAATGGTGAACGTCCGATCATTGAGCTCATGGCTGGTGCTAGTTTGGATAGTTCAGGAAGAGATTATATCGCTAACAATTTTGCATACGCATTTGGTGACCTAAACACAGTCCCAAGCTCTGGCAACCTGGATCCTGACGATGCAATTGAACTCACGGCAGGCGATGTCGTCGCAGCGATTGATCAGAGTCCAACGGTGGGAATCGACAGGACCTTTTTGTTTCGAAATGGTGCAGATGAATTTTACAGAGCCGATCAGAACATTGCAGCAGCTTATTTTATGGTTACGGCAGCACTCGCAGAAAACCTCGAAGCAAATTTTGGGGCTCGGGTCGAAGTCACAGATCTTTTTTTAAACAGACCAGGTGTGACATTTAACCCCGACGATCCTGGAGGTAGCACTATCATTGGCATCGATCTCGAAACGGGAGAACCACTGCCGCCGGACGAAGTGGGCAAATCTAACATCGAGGAAGTAAACGTTCTTCCTATGACTTCATTGACGTGGGATTTTGCAAAGGATATGAAGCTCAGATTTTCCGCCTCTCAGACTGTTGCACGCCCCTCCTTTAAAGAACTTGCCCCAGTTTTCACGAGAGATCCACTGAGTTCTGTGCGCTTTGTGGGCAATGTGGGTCTGCGGACATCCAGTATCACAAATATCGACGGGCGATGGGAATGGTTTCCTGCGCCGGGTGATACTATCGGAATAAGTCTGTTTTCCAAGCGAATCGAAGATCCCATTGAACTTACTAACGCAGGGAATCTCGAATATTTTCTTAATGATAAACGTGCATTTATATATGGCGTAGAAGCGGAGCTACAAAAGAACTTGGGATTCCTCACCCCAGCCTTACAGAACTGGAGCGTAGGCATTAACTACGCCCGAATAGTGTCCCAAGTTGCACCTTCGGATCGTAACCGAATTTCGCGTAGTGCTGCCGGCTTGGATACGTCAAGACGACTGCAAGGCCAAAGCGATTTTATTTTTAATTTTAATGCAACTTACGATAATAAAGATCTTGGTCTCTTCGCTGGGCTCTTTTTGAATAGTGTGGGCGAACAGCTTTCAGCGGTGGGCGGTGTGGTCAACGAGGACCAAGTACCTGATGTGTTCTTGAAGCCACGGGTGACTCTTGATGCCGTCTTGTCCAAAAAGCTTGGAGATAATTGGAAGATCACTTTTCGAGCAGAGAACCTAACCAATTCTCAGGATCGCGCTTTATTTGATAACGGTGCTATCTCCTTCGTGCGCAACAGCGGGGTTACTTTCAAGATGTCTCTAAGCGGAGAGTGGTAAGTCGGTCTGATTTAAATGTCACTCTTCCTGTGTGCGAAAAGTCAGCGCACCACATCAATCTGAAAATTTAGTAAACCACGCAATGTTTCAACGTGCTGCTCAGTAGAGCAGGGCGGGAGTAACACCGCCATCAGGCCTAATGGGGTTGGCATCTCAATAGGAATCACAGGCTTGTCCATAACGACATTATGCACTAAGTGCGAGTATACAGCCAGACGCGCTCCAATGCGTGTCCTGTTGCGTGTGTTTTGTGCCAACGACAATTCTCGGAAATGCGTACTGTTGACATTGCGATCCGATTGACTGTTAAGCGCTGTCGTCATTTCGTTCAACTCGGCTTCGTTGGGAAGTTGATATCCTGCGCATAAAAACGCCGCTGCAAGCCATTGACGGCGCGATTCAGGGGATTGTAACCGTTGAGCGTGGAACATCAACGCACTCGGTTCCAATGGATCGCTCGGATTCAACACAGTCTGGCAGTCGTCCTCAAAGGTGAGCGAACGTCTCCACGCGGCTTCTAAAGCAGGCAAAGGTCCATCATCCATCCCCCACCACCACGCGGTCGTTGCTGCAAGTTCTTGTGCATCAGGCATGGTGGCGAGCAAATCGTGTACGATTGCCTTCTTGTCTCGATACGATTCTTGCCACCATGTTGCCAGTGCGAAATCCGGTGCAGCCATGAGTTCCGCCGTTAAACATCGCACCATAGCGTCCTCTGCCTGAAAGGACTCCGCACATACTGCCATAGTGTAACCCAGGCGGGGGATAACAGGCAACAGTTGTGCGCTACGATGCAATAACGGCCAGGCGCCCGCCGGATCGCCTTGAAACAGGCGAGTCCAACCATGGTACGCCAATGCGAAGGGATCATGAGGCCAAAAGGTTAATGAGCGTTCAAATGCTCGGGTTGCCTCCACAAGGAGTGCTGCTGTTTGTGAAGGCTCCGAATTTTGTCGGGCACGTTCGAGCAGGGTCATCCCCCAATGATGATGCAACGAAAGATCCGAGGGCGACGTGTCGATCGCTGCGCTTATCCTACGCTCGAACGTCTTGAGATCGTCGTGAGATAGAGCAGTCATTGCCTCCATTTGGAACGATCGAGATCGGGCGACCGGAAAGTGTTGTGTCCATCCGACAAAGACAGTTAGCAACGCCACAGCCCATGCAGAGAGCGAGAAAGGTTGTAATGCCGCCGTTGTATTTTGATCGGTTGGGATATGGCGTCTGCGACGTTTAATAACGGTTTTGGGAGCAGCACTAGCAGCGCTTGCGCCCGCAACAAGCCCTACTAACGCACCTAATGTTGCCGCTACAGGCGCTGTGTTCAGATGATAATCGGTCAGCGCAAGCGGCAGATAACCGATGAACGGAAGGAAGAGCGCTGAACCGTCGCCGTGCGCAACGTGGCTGCGGCTCCGCCAGAATGCCCAAAGAAGCAGTGCACAAGCCGCAACGCCGACAAGACCCAGTTCCGCCCACACCTGCAGTGGGACACTGTGCAATTGATACGCATTGAATCCCTGACCAACACCATCCCAGAAAAGCGGATAGTGAAATGTTGAGGCTCCTGGTCCGACACCGGCAATCGGGTGTGCGGCACCCATGGGAAGGGCCGTGCGGGCGTAATCGAAACGCACATCGTAGAAATCGCCAGATGCCATGCGGCCCAGAAGATTGCGCAACCGTGGCTGGGTGGCCGCGGCGGCGGCCAGGGTTCGGCGACGGCTCGTGGATCGGGGCTATC
>CAZZCL010000068.1:0-16453 GCA_964652295.1 uncultured Chthoniobacterales bacterium | reverse complement strand
GGCTGGCTGTGGTGAACATCGACAACGGCTTCGGCGGAGCCATGGCCGCTGCGCGCATGCTCCAACGCATGGCGACATTCTCAGCGACACAACCGGAACCCGCGCCGTGAACATTGTGTATTTCGATCTCGAAACTCGCCGGACGGCAAACGATGTGGGCGGCTGGGATAAAAAAGGCGATATGGGCATTTCCGTGGCGGTTACCCTCAGCACGGCGCGGCGTGACTATGCCATTTATCTGCAGGATGAAGCGGCGGAACTCGCCGAGGAACTGGTTCGCGCCGATCTTGTCGTGGGCTACAACATCCTGCACTTCGATTATGACGTCCTGATGGCCCACACACCGCACGACTTGCATTACAACACGCGTTCACTCGACATGCTTGCCGAGATCGAAAAAGCGACCGGCGGACGCCCCGGCCTCGATGCCATGGCCAAAACCAATCTTGGCATTGGCAAAACCGCCGAAGGCCTGGATGCGATCCGCTGGTATCGCGAAGGGCGTTTCGGCGAAATCGCGCGGTACTGTTGCCACGACGTGAAAACCACGCGGCTGCTTCATGAACATGGCGCCCGTGAGGGGCAACTGATCGTGCCCGACCGCAACGGCAACACCCAACACATCGACGTGGACTGGAAGTTGGCCTAGTGCGATGGATTATGGGCGACTGAGCACCAAGTCATTTCTCCAGACCGAACAGTCTGTCCAAAGACAGTCTGCCGCCGCCGGCGAAGAACAGGCTGAGATAGCCGATCGCAAAAACGAAAGGCAGCTCACCGTTTTTGTCGCCGGTTAACACGGCGTTATCCACGAGGAAAAACACCACGGCCATTGTCACGAACCCCATCAAAGCGGAAAAACGCGTGAGCAACCCAAGTGCAAGCAGGATCATGCAGAAAAACTCGGCAAATGTGGCCAGCACCAGCGACGTCTGGGAACCGATCCCAAGCGGATCGGGAAATTTTGTGGCTTTTTCCGCGAAACCCTGAAGTTTTGGTAATCCATGCAGACTAAACATGGTCAACCCCAGCCCGAGGCGAAGGGTCAGCAGACCGAGATCTTTTCCGAACGGCGCAAGACCGAAGTTGAGAAGCGTGGTGAGTGTTTTCATTGAGGACAAAAAGGCAGTCGTACCGAACCTGAAAGTGCCTTGAATGTCAATTGCGCGGCTTCCGTCGCGCGCAGTCAACATGCGCAAAATTTGCGCAGCCTTTCCCTTTGCAGAACGTGCGGGGGGATGCGTATTATGGAGTTAGTTCATTAATACCTGAATCTTAGATTGCGAAGCGACGCATGGAATCCCGTGAAAGCCGGGAGCAGATGCGCTGCTGTAACTGGATACAAATTCCCAATGCCAATCTTCAAAGCGGGCGCGGTGCAAACCGTTCCCGTGCTGGGGGTGAAGGCGGGATGGAGATACGAGTTGGCAAGGTGCGAGCGTTATTAAAGCGCTCAGGCAACCGAAACCCAGCCGAAAAGCCAGGAGCCAGAACACTTGCCCGTTTCGCACTCATTCGCCGGGTTGCGAGTGCAATCCGCGCGGAAAAACTCCGTCGCACAACGCGGAGAATGAGGGATCGAAAGCTCCGCCGCATCTGCGCATGGAGCGGCTGTTTTTGGTCCCTTGAGCAAACATCCTGCGGACGCCGCCCGTCATCGACCTTTATCGAAGACGATCCAGCGCGTTCTCCAGGCCTTTCCATCCACAAGGAGACCGAAACAGTTGAAAATCCAATCCATGACCCAGGCGGCCTTGCCCCTGGCAATCCTCGGCGTCTTTTTGACGCCACTCACCGCGCTCCGCGCGCAAACGGCAGACTTCGAAGATCTGACCTTCACGTCTGGAGATTTTGAAAATGGGCAGAACCTGGGGACACCTGTCGATACCGGGCCGGACGGCATCTACGACGTCGTCCTCACCACTGACGGAAGTTTCGTCAGCGGCCCCGGTACGTTCGACACGCAGTATCAGTCTTTCGAGTCATCGTCGTCTCCCGACTTCAATTTCACCTCGTGGAGCGGTTGGGCCTATTCGCGAACGACCGACAGCACGACGCCGGGGTTCAGCAATCAGTACAGTGCCTACCCTGGCTCCGGCGTTTCCGGCTCAGCCGCCTACGGCATTGGTTACGAGTCGGAATTCGCGGCGCGCCTGCCAACAGTCGATTTTGTAACGCCATTCGATTTCAGTAGCCGCGGTCTGTTTGTAGCAAACACAACCTACGCATATCTCTCAATGCGCGATGGCGACGGGTTCGCAGCACCCTTTGGCGACGACCCCGAGACTCCTGACGTCGAGACGGATTTCCCAAGCTTCTTTTTCCTGACTATCAGAGGATTCCTGGTAGGCGCTCCCGTGGGGCAAATCGATTATTATCTAGCCGACTATCGATTCGATGACGATTCACTCGATTATCTGGTCGAAGGTTGGGAGTTTGTGGATCTCTCAGCACTCGGCACCGTCGACAGGCTTGAATTCGATCTGACGACAAGCGATGTCAGCTCCGGTTTCAGCAACACACCCACCTATTTTGCCGTCGACAATATCGGCGCAATTCCCGAGCCAACATCGTGGGCATTAATGGGTCTGGCCGCTATCGCGGTCGGAATCGCTGCGCGTCGACGCAGCCGCACAAACCGATAATAGCCTTTGTCCGGGGAGAACCGCGTGTTCTCCCCGGACAATCCGCTCATGAAGCTCGTTGTTCTAATCCCGGCCATCTCGGTTTGCGCACTCTGCATCGGTGCTGGCGTAATCCATGCCGGACCGTTCCCTCCTGCCGCAGGGCAATCGGGTTCAACCGCCGTGTTCCGCACCGACAGCGCAATCGCATCGTGGGCGGAGGAATGGTCTTCCTACATCGTGGGCGATGGGGTGAATCCGCAATGGCAAACGCCTGCCGAGGCGCTCGGACCCGCGGAAGGGACGGCCTTCGACATCGTCAGCCTCGGACGAAGCGGATCGATTAGACTGGAGTTCCCACGCCATATTTCCGATGGGCCCGGACCGGATTTTGCCGTGTTTGAAAATGCGTTCAGCGACACATTTCTCGAGCTGGCTTATGTGGAAGTATCGCAGGACGGCATAAATTTCGTGCGACTGGACAACCTATCGTTGACGCAACAGCCCGTCGGCGGGTTTGGTAATGTTGATCCAACAGACAACGACGGCTTCGGAGGCAAATACCGGCAGGGTTACGGTACACCTTTCGATATCGCGGAAACGGGGCTCAATTATATCACGCACATCCGACTGGTGGACGTGGTTGGCGACGGCTCGGCGCTGGATAGCTATGGCAATATTATCCATGAGCCGTACCCAACCGCCGGCTCTGCAGGGTTCGATCTCGATGCCGTGGCGGTCATCAACGAAACGGCGGGGTTCACGCTTTGGCAGATCGAGAACTTTACCGCAGCGGAAATCGCCGATCCATCGATCGGGGGGGAATCCGGCAATCGCGACGGCGATCTGCACGACAATCTTGCCGAGTATGGGTTCGGTCTGAATGCTGCAGTGCCGGATGGGTTCAATATCCCGCTCGCAGGCTCTGCTGACGGCTATTCAACAATCTCATTTCCACGAAACGTCGCGGCTGCAGATTTGTTGTACCAGGTGGAAGCCAGTGGCGAACTGATCGTATGGTCACCAATTGCCCAGAGCGCAGGCGGCGCGCCGACGCAGCAAGTTGGTTCACCCGGCGCGAGTTCAGTCAGCGAAACCGGCGTGGGCACTCTCCGAAATGTGACCGTCAGCGATTCGCAACTTGAGAATGGCAGCTCAGCGCGATATCTGCGCATTACGATTTTCCGGCAATGAAACGCTCTGTGATAATTCTGCTGGGAACGATTATCAGTCTGATGGCAATAGAATCCGCCGGTGCAGGCTGGGTGCTCGTTAATCCGGCGTTGGAAGGTGCGGATCTTCGAAGTGTGGCACACGGCAATTCCACATTCGTTGCTGTGGGCTCGGGTGGAGTCGTCGCGCGAAGCACCAATGGGGGCGTGACGTGGACAAGCGCCCGGCCGCTGATCCGCGATGCGGCGGCGGTGGCATTCGGCAGCGGCGCGTTTGTCGCAGCTGGCAATGGCGGCTCAATCTGGCGCAGCATCGACAATGGCGTGACATGGACCACCGCAACCACAGGATATTCCGGAAATCTGACCGGCGTGGTTCATGGGGCGGGCGTGTTCTGCGCCACAGGAAACAACGGAACCATTCTCCGCAGCGTCGATGCTGGTCAGACGTGGAACAGTGTACCTTCCGGCACAACGGAAGCGTTGACTGCCATCGCGTTCTCAGACGCCGCCGGTGCATTTCTCGCGGGCGGCACATCTGGCACTATTCTCAACAGCGCCGACGGGCTTTCATGGACCTTGCGCACCGATCCGTTGGACTGGGAAGATTACGACGAATTCCGCGGGTTCGCGTTCGACCCGGCCACAGGACGCCATCTTGCATGCGGCCTCTTTGGGCTGGTGCTGGGGAGCGACGACGAAACCACGTGGGATCCCGGCGATTACGAGTTTCTATTTCCCACAAGCAATCTTGTGGAGAATCACCTGAACACGGCGTTGTTCGCTGCAGGACGTTTTCTTGCGGCCGGCAATGGCGGATCGATTTGGCATAACAACGACGATGGGGCATCCGGTTGGTTCGATTTCCATGGGAATTGGATCGAGATCAGCGCTGCCGCCGAAGATCTTCACGGGCTCACGGAAGGCGGCGGAAGCATCATTGCCGTAGGCAACAACGGCACGGTTCTGCGCAGCGTTGACGGGCTAGCATGGCTGCCCGCAACAGAAAGCGTGACAACAACACGGTTCAACGCCGTGCATCGTTGCGGTGCTTTGTGGGTGGCCGCCGGATATAACGGCGCACTTTTTACGAGCCCCGACGGACTAACCTGGACGGCGCGCTCAACGGGAACGGCGCAGGTGCTTTCCGCAATCGCTGACGATGGCGCAGGAACCAGCACGGTCGTCGGTTGGCCACAGGCGGGCGGATCCAACACCATTCTCCGCAGCACCGACGGTCTCTCCTGGAATTCAGCCAGCTCCCCCGGCACAGACGATTACCTCACCGACGTCGTTCATGCAGCAGGCCAGTTTGTGGCTGTGGGCTATTCCGGCGCGATTCTCACGAGCGCCGATGGCCAATCCTGGACGCAACAGCCAGGACCTGGTGCCACGCATTTGCTTGGAATTACGCACACCGGCACGGCATTCGTCGCGGCAGGCGCACGAGGCACGATTTGGACAAGCCCCGACGCCATCGCCTGGACTGCGGCCGGTCAGGCTGGTGAGGAACATCTGCTGGGTGTGGCTCATGCTAGCGGGCGGACGGTCGTTGTCGGAGCGGACGGATCGGTCTGGAGCAGCACAGATTTGTCTGCATGGACGCCGGGAACGTACGTACCGCAGGCGTTCTATTTCGATGTCGTCCATGATGGCACCCGTTTCCTTGCATCGGCCAACGGCGGCTTACTGATCTCAAGTACCGACGGCCAATCATGGACAACAGAAACCGTTCCCACCGATCTTCATCTCGTTTCGCTCGCAACCGATGGGGCAGACGTCGTCGCAGTCGGCGACCGCGGAGCCATCCTGAAGTTCGCGCCATGAATCCGAGTTCCCGCGCCTTCACATTAATTGAACTGCTGGTGACAATTGCAATTGTCGCGGTGCTGGCAACGCTTGCCAGCGCCGTTCTCGCCAACGTGCAAACGCAAGCCCACGTTGCCGAAAGCGTTGCTAACATCCGCCAGCTGGCCGGAGCGAATCTCGCCTATGCGGCAGACAACAATGGGTTCTATTGCCCGGCGCAATCGCAGGATAATC
Organism: uncultured Chthoniobacterales bacterium; assembly: GCA_964652295.1. Classification (GTDB taxonomy): domain Bacteria; phylum Verrucomicrobiota; class Verrucomicrobiia; order Chthoniobacterales; family CALDSX01; genus CAZZCL01. The sequence goes on along the minus strand of CAZZCL010000068.1, from coordinate 10,614 downwards.
TGATCCGCTGGCACGGCGCGCGCACTGCGGATGGCGAACCTTTCGACCGGCGGGAAGGCTATCTTTCTCCCTATTTTGGCAATGCCGAAGGCCTCCAGGATTGTCCGCTGCTGCGCGCGCTGATGATTCAAGGCGGCAGCCCGGAAACCTTTGAATTGAACAGCGGCGGATACGGTTACAATCAATGGTATATAGGCGGCAGTTTTGGCAATTATACACAGCCGGCATCGCTGGCCTCCGTGCCACGCCCGGCTTCTACCATCATGTTTGCAACCACCGCATTCGCCCGCAGCGGCGGGTTGCAAGAGTATCCCTACACCGAACCCTATCGCGAAGTTGACCAGCGCGGACGTTTGCGGACCAGGCTCCAACCGAGCACACATTTCCGCGCGAACGGCCGCGCGATCGTGGCCTGGTGCGACGGGCATGTGACGTTGGAAGCTCCAAACGCCGCTTCGGGCCCGAATTATTATGGTGGATCGAACGCAACGGAACGGATCGGCTGGTGCGGCCCCACCAACGGCAACGGGTGGTGGAATCCCCAGTGGGAAGAACGCTGAAACCCTTCCGTGCGCACACCGCAGCCAGCCTGTAGCACGGTCCCGTGGGCCGTGCCCCACAGAACAGATCGCGGTCCTGTGGACAGATTGCGCGTGCGAAGTCCCTCGCCGTATCGGACGCCATCTGTAGCGCAGGTCGTTGACCTGCGCATGGGCGAGGTGCTCCGCCTCTCAGAAGGCATCCTTGCATCGCAACCACCCCCGGAACAGGCCCAGACATGAGCACTTGCAACATCCCATTCTCTTAGTCTGGCACACAATCTGTGTGACGTCGATCTCGTGCCTTTGCGAGTAGCGATTTTTGTGGCACGAAAATGACATAGTGCTAAATATGTGCCGTGAATAAACTCAGATCTTTCGGCACGAAATCGCCATGAGCACGCTGCCTTTCATCGGGCGCGAGCACGAACTCGAACTGTTCCGGGAACTTTACCGCAAGCGTACCGCCGCCCTCGTCACATGCCAGGGCCGCCGTCGGATCGGGAAGAGCCGGTTTATTCAGGAAGGAGCCCGACAGGCCGATCACTTCCTCTCGTTCTCCGGGCTGCCACCCCGGCAAGGCCTGGGCAAGGCGGACCAGTTGAATGCCTTCTCCGAGCGACTTGCCGCCCAGACGAAAGCCCCAAAACTGCCGCTGGAATCCTGGCCGATCGCTTTCCAGCTTCTTGCGAGCCAGCTCCCGCCCTCCGGGTCGACGGTCGTGCTGCTCGACGAGATCTCATGGATGAGCATCGGCGATCCGGATTTTCCGGGTCATCTCAAGAACGCATGGGACGAACATTTCTCGAAGCGTCCCCACCTTATCTTCGTCCTTTGCGGGTCGGTGTCGTCCTGGATCCAGGAGAACATCCTCGCGAATACCGCCTTCGCTGGCCGCGCAGCCCCAAACTTTGATCTCCAGCCGTTGCCGATCCGCGACTGCTCACTTTTCTGGGGACGCGCGCATGCGAGGATCAGTGCCGCCGAGAAGCTGCGGGTGCTGTGCGTGACCGGGGGCATCCCGCGATACCTGGAGGAGATCGACCCCGGGCTCACAGCCGAGGCGAACATTGAGCGCTTATGTTTTAATCCGAGCGGGCTGCTCTTCAACGAATTCGACCAAATCTTTCATGACATCTTCACCCGAAAAGCGCCAACCTACCGGACAATCGTCAAGGCTATGGTTCCCGGCCCCAGAACGGTCGATCAAATCAGCAGGGCAATGCGCCGGGAGCGCGGCGGGAGCCTGAGCGACGCCCTCGCAGAACTTGAAAGCGGTGGCTTCATCCGCAAAGACGCGATGTTCGATCCGGAGACCGGCAAGTCCCGCCCGCGGGATTTCCGCTACCGCCTCTCCGACAACTCCCTTCGCTTTTACCTCAAGTATGTCGAGCCCGAAAAAGAACGCATCGCCAAAGGTCTTTTTCGCCATGTTCCACTGGAGACTCTCACGGCATGGGACACCATCGCCGGGCTGCAATTCGAAAACCTCGTATTCGCAAGCCTTCGCAGCGTACTGGAACAGCTCGGCTTGACCAATGTGCCGGTGGTCGATGCTGGGCCCTACTCGCAGCGGAAAACCCAACGGAGGGAAGCCTGCCAGGTGGATCTTCTCGTCCGCACTCGAAGCGCCGTCTGGGTCGTCGAAATGAAGTTTCGCCACAAGACTCCCAAAACCGTCATCGGCGAGGTGCAGGAAAAGGTCCGGCGCTTAAAGCTCCCCTCCAACCTCTCCGCCCGTGCTGCGCTCATTTATCTGGGCGAACTCGACTCTGAGATTCCTTCCTCCGATTACTTCGACCGCCTGATTCCCGCCGCCGATCTCTTCCAGTAGTCGCATACCCCAGCAGATGCCCGCGGCCACCCAATGACACCCCGCACGAAGCCCGTGACGCTGTGTCCCGGTGGCTCCGAACGCTCTGGGTGCGGTCCGCAAAGTCGGGGTGATCCCGCTGGAGCATTGATAGTTACAGGCGAGACGACAAGGAGGAATTGAATCGAGATTCATGACCGACGAGCAACGAAGTCTCTGAGCATCAATGCTCCAGCCCGAAGGGTTCACTCCAAAATACCCAAAAACAAAATCATTTATCTTTCTTCATCCTACACTCAGTGAACGGAGACATTGATAGTTCCTGGACAGCTTCTACTACATCCGGACAACCTGTTGCGACCATTTAAGATGATCCTTCAGTATAGCTTTCAGATCGTCCACGCTGCTCGGACTTTCGAGACCGCGTGCCGCAGAGCCAGCGACATCCTGTTCTGCGCACGTTTTGGGGCGGCCAAAACGCGAAGACCCAACGCCCCTTGATTGCTCTTGAGTACGGGGGTCGCAACTATCGTGTGACAGACGCGATCGGATCGGAAGCGAATATCCGCAGCCGGTGGAATTGTGATGTGCTCAGGCTGCTTGTGCAGCTCAGTTCGCTGGTTTCTGTCGATATCTCCAGGTTCCAAAACCAAGTACTGGAACTGCGCTGAGCGCAACACGGCCGGGTCTCCATGGGCAGCTCTGCGTGTCAACCCACCCAATCCGTTCGCTCCACTCGGGAAGGAATCTAGCGCACAGGACCTTCTGTGCGGGCGTAGTATGCAATGGCTTCCTCACGGTCGACCACCCCGTTGCGATCAGTATCCGCTCCAGCGATGAAATTTGCAGCCATCCCATCCTTGCCCAAGCCGCGCGTTTCGGCTTCTGCGAGCGTTACGATGCCGTCCTTGTTCAGATCGTGCTCCTCGAAGGTTCGCACGGCGGCAGGATCGTCCCCAACCACCCATTCCTCGCGCGTCAGCTTGCCGTCGCCGTTCAGGTCGCGGCTTTTGAAGAGCGTATCGACAAAAGATTTGTTGATCTCATCCTGGGAGAGCACGCCGTCGCCATTGATGTCCACGCGATTGAACCGTTCCATGGACGGATCCGCGGCCTGAGGAGAAATCGTTTTGCAACCGCCAAGAAAACCGATGGCTGCGAGGGATAGGAAAATGGAAAAGAGAAAAGAACAACGCATCATAAAAGGCCTGATACCGGGGTGCGTGCAACGACGCAAGCGCAAAGGTGGCTGGCTGGTGCCTGTTCGTGAAGTGCGGGGGCGGCGAAACGGACCAGTCAACGGCGCAACCACGCTGCGGCGAGATCCAGATCCTGCTGCATCAGGGCGTGAGCGGCGGGAACCATCTCCACGACAACTTCAGCCCCGAAGCGTTCGAACGCCGCCTTGAGGCGCCCGGCATGATCCGGCGGACAGATCGGATCCATCGCACCGCTGGCGATCAGAATCCGGCGGTTGTGCAGTTGCGGCTGGGTTTGCGGTTCGAAAGGCATCATGGGCCGCAACAAAATCGCTGCGGCAAGATCGGACGGATCCGTAAGAAGCAGGCTGGCGGCGATGTTGGCTCCATTGCTGTACCCGAGCGCGGTCAGGGGTTCAGAGATTGCAAGCCGGGATCGCGCGGCACGCAGGAAGGCGGCAAGTTCGCGGGTGCGCAGGGCCAGATCTTCGAGATCAAACACGCCCTCCGCATGTCGTCTAAAAAAACGGGGCATGCCATTTTCAAGTACCCGACCCCGCACACTGAGCCGACCGGCACCGGGGGCAATCGCCTCCGCGAGAGGAAGCAGATCGCGTTCATTGCCGCCGGTGCCATGCAACAGCAGTAATGTCAGGTTCGTGCCGGGCTCAGGCGGGCGATGTAGACAGATGTGGTTTTCGATCTCCACGGATTGCAGCTCGGTGTTCCTGATCGGCCATGGCGCGCAGCCGCAGCAATCTCCCATCAGGAGCAATGCGCGATTGCGTTGCGGGCAAGCGCCGCGGCTTTGAGATAAAGCTTGTGACGTCCCCCGCGCACGAGTTCTTCGTTGGCAATCTCGGCGAGGGATTCGCCGCCGGCGGGGAGCATCTGGGCAATCTCGCAGCGCCCGCCCAACGCGAGGCCGGCATGGAGAAAACGCGATCCGGCGGGCCGTAAGATCTGGACTTCGACTCCTGGCGCTTCAAGCGCAAGACGATGGACGGCGGCGCCATCGCCCGGCTCAAATCGGATCTCCACACGTCCGCCGCCGGGGCGGACACAAGTTAGGACGTCGCCTGCGAGGGGGGGATGGACGTCCCCTGCCTTGTCCGCAGTCCAACCCAATTGTGCAGCAATCCAGCCAGCGAGCAATCCGGCTGTGGAGCGCATGGCGGGGTTGTGTCCAATCACAACACGAGAGATGCGCCCAGCCTGGGAAGCTGCCTCCGGATGATCGAAAATCTGGGCGAGCCCCTGTCTGAAGTAAACAATGCGTGTCCAATTGAGGTCGCACAACGCCATGCGATGGCCCGGTTCAACGGCTGTGCGATGCAGGAGATCGAGTTGCGCACCGAGATCGGCCCACGACGCACTGTCGAACAACAAGCGGTCAACCCACGTCCACAGACGCGGACAAAGATCTTCGTCGAATTCGCCGCGCCACCAGAGGCAAAGTGGCAAATCGGAATCCAAATGCGAGAACACGACATTCGGCAATGCCTCCCGCGCCCGGCCTTCGAGATGGAAGGTGATTTGCTCGCAGCACACCTGTTTGGCTCCGGCGCGGGTGATATGGCAATGGGCATTGATCCATGCGCGAACGCGGTTCTCCGGGGATGCGGCATCGGCAGCGACGACAATGGCGCGGCAGGCATGTTCCCGCGTCAGCTCTCCGATGATCGCCGACACCTCGTCGGCGGCTCCGGGGTCGTCATAATAAAGCACAAGATTCATGAGCGAGGCGCGCGTGGCGACGTCTTCGCCACCCTCCCAGAATTGGGCGAGTTCCGTCTCGATGCGGCCAGGATCAACGCTGTAGCCGCGGGTCAGCGTTTCTAACGCGTCAGACATTCTGCATTCAGCATGCCAGCACCGACGCCCGGCTGCAACACCGGCGAACCCCGAGGGAAACCGTCGCACCTGAAAGGCCAGACGTTTAATCCCCGATAATTTTGACTAGCACACGCTTGCGGCGCTTGCCGTCAAATTCGCCGTAGAACACCTGTTCCCATGGGCCGAAATCCATCCTGCCGCCTGTAATGGCCAGGACAACCTCCCGCCCCATGATGGTGCGCTTAAGATGGGCGTCGGCATTATCCTCAGCCCCGTTGTGCCGGTACTGATTGTGAGGTTTTTCCGGAGCAAGTTTTTCCAGCCAAACCTCGAAATCGTGATGCAACCCGCTTTCATCGTCGTTCACGAACACGCTGGCGGTAATGTGCATCGCATTGCACAACAGCAGTCCCTCGCGGATTCCACTTTCCGCAAGGCACTCCTCAAGTTTTGGCGTTATATTCAAAAGCTGACGCCGTGACTGGGTTTCGAACCACAATTCCTTCCGGTAACTTTTCATAAGACTTGAGCCGCAACGCCGAGCAGCGCCCGTTACATGCCGAGTGCGTCCCGGATTTCACCTTCGTCAAAGCCGACAATGCGCCGGCTGCCAATCATAATCAGCGGGACGCTGTTCACACCCATGCGATTGAAGACCATGCGCGCCGCGGGATCCTTCTGCACATCGCGTTCGGTGTAGGGGATGCCGTGTGAGTCGAACCAGCGCTTAGCCGCTTTGCAGGCACCACACCGTGACGTGCTGTAAATTGTGACCTGCGCCCGTCGCCCGGCTTTTACAGCGCTTTCCGACACAATTTCCGGGGGCTGAGCGGAGCGGAAAATCGCAATCTTCGCCTCGATTTGATCGGCAGAGGCAAGGCTCGTTTTAAGCGCCTGCACGCGGGCGGTATAATCCGTTGCACGCTGTTGAAAGACCGCAACCGCTGCGGTGTCAGCTGCGTCAAGGACCTTGCGTTGAGCGGTCAATTCGGCATGGAGCGTTTTCAGCGCTGCGGATTCGTTGGCGTTCGCCGCCCGAAGTGTGGCCAGGGTTTTGCCAAACGATTCGAGCCGGGCGAAACGATCCTGTTCCCATTCAAGCAATGGGGACGCTGGCGCGGGCTCAGCTGCTGCTTCACTGCCATTCCCGGCCTCGGAGAACCCGCGGGAAGACACATCCCCACGCTGCTTCGCCTCATGACCGCCGAGATTCAGATGGGGATTGGTGAAGGCCGCCGCCGCAAGCAGCAGGCCACCGAACATCCAGACTTTGGTTTCCGAGTTTCGAATGCCGGACCGCAATAGAAATGCACCGATGATGCCGAGGATCAGGCTGACAACTCCCATCGGCATAAGCGGCGGACGTCAGTACGCCTGGGCTTCGTCATGAAGGCCGGAGGCGTCGCGGATGGTGTCAAGCCGACGCCTCATGCTATGGCGGTTGTCTCCGAAAGAAATTTGACGCGCAACGAAATTCCAGACAAAGGGGACGGTTGTGGCCGCGCCAACAACCATGAGCGCAACGGCAGCGCCAGTGCGTGCGGTGCGGCGGAACTTGTCGCTGAGCAACAAACCAACGCCCACACCAATGGCCAGACCGGCAAGCTCGGTGAGACTCGCAGCTTTTACAGTTTCGTAGTTCTCCTGTGGCAAAGACATGATCTCAAAATCGCTACTCCAATTTTAATTGGCCAATCCCTGAGCCGCGCCGACCGATTAAACATGGCGCAGTTCCGCAAATTTGAGGTCTGCCGCGCAGCGGCATGTGCCGATATGCGGTCGCTACGCTGTTCTTTCGGCCATCGCTCCCCTGACTACCCAGGAAATTGAACCACACGTTTTACCGGTTGCCAAGCGAAACCCTGACCAAAACCCCAACCCGACCCTGGCGCGTGTCGTACAAACAAGCAGAGTCCCCTTAATGATCTTTCCAGTCGCAGCACCTGGCCCACTCCGTTTTTTGCTTATCTTTCTTGCAGTCTGCTATGTGATTTTCCTTGGGGCCTGCGCGGCGTTCCAGAGGCGCATGATTTATTTTCCTACGAGAATGCCCGAGGCCTCGGCAGTGGCCACTGCGAAAGCCCGCGGATTCGTCGCGTGGCGCAATGCAGCGGGGGAATTAATCGGCTGGCAATCCCTTGAACCGCCCGGCGAACAGGTGGAGGGCGTGATTGTGCTCTTCCACGGTAATGGCGGCCAGGCCCTGGACAGAACGCATTATCTTGAGGCGCTGCGGGCCTGGGACGCCCGGGTTCCTCTGCGGTTGTACCTCTTCGAATATCCGGGGTACGGCTCTGTGCCGGGGACGCCATCGGAACAGGCGATCCTGGAGTCCGCAACCGATGCCGTGGTGCGTCTGCGCGCGCAACATCCCGATAGCCGTCTGATCCTTGCAGGCGAATCGTTGGGATCTGGTGTGGTCGCCGCGCTTGCCGGGTCGGAAACCGCGCCGGCCGATGGCGTAATCCTCATCACACCATTCGACACGCTGGCAGCCGTCGGACAGCGGGGAATGCCGTTTGTGCCGGTCGGCCTGTTGCTGTTGGACCGCTACGATTCCGTTCGCAATCTCGCAGCGTATACCGGCCGGGTGGCAGTCATTGCCGCCGGACAAGATCGCGTCATTCCCCCGGACCATGCCCGCCGCCTGTTCGAATCGCTTAACCCGGATGCAGCAAAACGTTGGTGGCTGGAACCTCAGGCAGGACACAACAGCCTCGACTACACCGGCGCCTGGTGGCGCGAAGCTCTGGAGTTCGTGATCGGAGATCGCTCCGAAAGATTTTGACACATCCGCAAAAAATTTAGATCAATGGAGTTTCACCAATCGTAACTACATCTATGAACCAAGATACCCCTTCAACATGGCCCGACCTTGCTGCGTCTGCGGTCGAAAAGCTCGCGCGCATCTACGAGGAAATCACGTACGAACTCGTCAATATGGAAGTCACCATTCCCGGGGGGACAGGGCCCGCCACGCCGAGCGCCGTCTGGAAATTCAACGGCACATTGAAAATTCGCGCCAAATTGACCAATCCCTAACGCCAGGCTCCGCAACGGGCTTGCGGCTAAGGGAAGCAATCTTTAAACGCTGGCGCTGAGCCCAGCGGCCATCCCTGCTTAAACATTGGCACGGACGATGTGCGTCGCGTCCCGCTCGTTCTTCATTCATGTCCGGCCGAATTTTATTCGAAGGTCGCATCCGTGTGACGTCCACAAACGGACTCGTCGCTGCGTTGGATGCAGGCCCAGAGATTGTGCGGATCGAGATTCCCGATGAGACTCTTGCTCGCACCCTTGGGCGTCTGGCGCCGCTGTCGTTGCTACGTCAACTGGCCGGGCTGTGGCGACGTATATCCGGGCAGCCCGTGGAAATTCATGTTGGCGGCATCCGCATCGCTCAGTGGAGCCCGGACGACGATACAAAAACCTTGGCCGGGCGGCTGACCGGCGTGCCCGGTCTGAAGCTTGACGCAGCTGCTTTAAGTCGGCTTGCAGCGGGCGCATTGTTCCGCCGCAAACCCTTATAATCCTGCGCCCGATAGGCAAATTGCTCCGCAGGCGGTAACTCCGCGCAATGAGAAAGCAACTCGGGCCCGCAACAAAAATCGCTTTTTTTTAAGAAAGAGATTGATCCCTGCGATGCGCTCCATCTAAAAGCAGTCTGACGGAAGAAAACCGGTGCTATCCGAGGACGGCCACGGGATTTTCTTTCCCACCCGATTTCAGAAAACCTTTTCACCATCCATCCACCGATTATTTATATGGAACTTACGCGGTTTATGATCACCACCCTTCTTCGCAACATCGTTCTCGGCGCTTTCGCGCTGATCCTTCCCGCTGCACATGCGGCTGAGGTGTATTTTGACACCGTGTCCACAGAAAAAGCTGTCCGCACGCACGGCTCATATTTTGGAGCATTTGGCGGGTTCGGCGTGGATGGCGCGGATGCAGATTACAGTGGGGCAGTCGCAGACGCAGAGCTTGACAACACCGAAGCGGCATTTGGCGGCGTCGAATTCGGATACACGTTCTCGACCCCGTACCCGATTCGGCCCTCTGTCGAACTGGAAATTCTGTATCTCGACGATGAGTTGAAGACCGAATTTCCTGCCGGAGGCAAGGCAGCGACTGCCAGCGCAAATCTCAAAGCTATCAACGCGAGTATCAACGTTATCCTCGCGTTGGACCTCTCGATTTACGAAGAAGACATCGGTTCGTTCCTCTCGGCGCTTCATCCGTACATCGGAGCTGGCTTTGGGGGTGCATGGGCTAAGCTTGACAGCATCAGTTTCCGCGGTGAGGACGGCGAACGGATCGGCAGCGAGGGCGACAACTCAGGGTTTGAGTTCACTTACCAGATCTTTGGCGGCCTTGAAATCGCCTTGAGCGATGTGTTCAGCATCTACGCCGAGTACAAATACCTTGTCTTCGACGGTCTCGGCAGCGAGATCGCCAATTTCGAGCGGCCGCTCGTGAACTTCGGTTTTAAAGTGCAGTACTAAGACCCGTTCCCGGCCCCAGCGCGTGACCTCCGCGATTGCGGAGAACAATGCGCACCCTGCCCAACCACCGGTTCTTCCATGACCTTCTTTTCATGACCCGATTCGCAGTCCTGACAGCCGTCTGCGCTCTTCTCTGCGGATGCGCGCATCTGTATACGAAACGCATTATCTTCAAGAATCATCCCGTCTCAGTGCGCGTCGTGAGCAAGGTGATTGACGAAGAGTATGTCGAATATTCTGTGGCCTTCCGCAACGTGGGTCGGGATATTCTCAGTTTCGATTACACAATCTCCGATGAACCTGATGTGCCCCATGTGGATCGTGACGGGCCAAACTCCGGGTTGATTGAAAATCTTTATCCTGGCGCGGAGGTTGAGGTCAAAAACCCGACCGAACGCATGGCCATCTGGGCGACCCTGGGAACGGTCACCTACGGAAAGAAAACGCCGGAGGAGATCGAAGCGATCTATCGGCCGGAAGCTGTTATGCGTCGTCTCGAGCAACAGGCCAACGGTGGCGGTGGTGGTGGCGAGCCCGGGATCGAGCTGGGCTCGACTACCCTGCCCTGATTTTCTCGGCATCCGGACGTCGGAGACAGTGCAAGCAACTGTAGCGCAGGTCGTTGACCTGCGACCCGTATCAGGTCAACGACCTGATCTACAGAAGCGCTGACCGATCCATCCTGCGTTTCGGAATCAACTATAGCGCAGGTCGTTGACCTG
>CAZZCL010000067.1:0-16621 GCA_964652295.1 uncultured Chthoniobacterales bacterium | reverse complement strand
CAGCCGGACCCGCAGCCGGAGGCGCAGCCGATGCGCCCGCGGCCGAAGAAAAAACGTCGTTCGACGTCATCCTTACCGAAACCGGCGGCAACAAAATTGCCGTCATTAAAGAAGTTCGCGCTTCGGTTTCGGGTCTCGGTCTGGCCGATGCCAAAGCCCTCGTGGAAGGCGCTCCCAAACCGGTCAAGGAAGGCGTCACCAAAGAGGAAGCCGACGAGATCAAGAAAAAGCTCGAGGCAGCAGGCGCCAAGGTGGAAATCAAGTAATCCGCGTTCCGGATTTCAACACTTCCAATATCAAACTTTCCAGAACGGCTTCTCCCCTGAATGGGAGAAGCCGTTTTGTTGCACCCAACACTCCCCGCGCATGCGGCACGCCTACCCCTTACACCGAGCGACGCCGGAACAGACAACCCGCGGCCAGGACGCATGCTGTCGCTGTCAAATTCAGGCTCATCGAGATGCCGTGCAATTTCCCGAACGCCGCTGTGTCGCCTGCTTCGCGAAGTGTGCGTAGCTCGGGCGCAATGCCGAATTGCGTGACAGCCACAATTCCCAACGCCAGCAGTGCACAGATCAAAGCTGGCAGAAAGCCTGCCGCCCGACGGACATTGGCGGCAAGCGCCACCAGAAAAATTCCACCAACCGCATAATTCCAGATGTAGTACGGCGGAAAAAGCGTCGCGACGGCTTCACCCGCCTGCACCTTCTCCAATCCGCGGAACAACGGGAGCGTTACGCCTGCGGCGAAATACACCTGAAGCATCAGCCACGCTCCTGCAATGTATCGGGCGAAGCTCATCTCAATCCTGCCGCCTTTCGCACCCGCTCGACCGTTTCCTGCGCCATGCGACGTGCTCTTTCCGCGCCGGCAGCCAGCACCCCATCGACATAACCGGGGTCGCCCAGCACTTTGCCCCGGTGCTTTCGCATCGGCTCAAAATAGCTCCAGATCGCGTCGAAAAGTCTTTTCTTAAAATCGCCGTAGCCCACGCCGCCCGCACGGAATTCTTCGCACATCCGTTCGACCTCCGGCTCCGACGCCATCGCGCGATAAAGCTCGATAATCGTTGAGCCTTCCGGTTCCTTGGCTTCCTCCACAGGTGTGGAATCGGTCACGATGCCCATGATGCGTTTCTTCAAGGTTTTCTCGTCGAGAAACAGATCGATCGTGTTGCCATAACTTTTGCTCATCTTCTGGCCATCCACGCCAGGGAGGCTGGCCACCTCTTCGCGAATGCTGGCCGTGGGAAGTTTCAGGGTGCCCTCGCCATAAACCTCGTTCATTTTGACAGCCAGATCGCGGGCGACCTCAAGATGCTGTTTCTGGTCGCGACCCACAGGAACCACGTCGCTGTCGTAGATCAGAATGTCCGCAGCCATAAGTACGGGATAAGCAAAAAGACCGTGCGATGCGGCAATTCCGCGAGCCACCTTGTCCTTGTACGAGTGGCAACGCTCAAGCAGGCCCATCGGCGTCACGGTACTTAATATCCATGCCAGCTCAGTGACTTCCGGAACGTCTGACTGGCGAAAAAAGGTCGCTTTGGCAGGGTCCAGACCGCACGCGAGAAAGTCAACGGCCACTCCGCGCACATTTTCTGCTAGAACCACCGGATCGTGTACGGTGGTCAGAGCATGATAATCGGCAATGAAATACAAGGCCTGGCCTCCCTCCTGCAGCTCGATGGCCTGGCGCATCATGCCGAAGTAGTTCCCAAGATGAAGCCGTCCGGTGGGCTGAATGCCGGAAAGGATTCGTAGCATAAGGGGAACAGCGTGAACGAGCCTTGGCGGCTTTGCACCCCAAAAATCGGGAATTTCCCTACTCGCCCCGCACCCTTTTGCCATTGGCGCAACGGCTGGAGAACGATAAGCGTATCAGCTACACAGTTTTATGCCGCATGAAATCCTACTCGTAGGCACCGACTCGGGCGTACTCCGCCAGGTCGGCGATGCCATCCACAATCTCTCCCGCCACTGTCAGCTCCGCCATCTGAGCAATGTGCGCGAGGCGCTGGAAAGCGCCGGGCGCAGCGTTCCCAACGCGATCGTTTTCGACGTGCCGCTGGACGGGCCGGCCATCAATTTCCTGTCCGATTACCGGACCGCGCATGCGACCGCGCCCGTGCTTCTCGTATCCGATGATCTGGAAGCCTGCTCCACGCTCATGTCCGGAGATCCCGGCCTGCGCTTTCTTCAGAAACCGATCACAGGCGCAGATCTTCAACCTGCCGTGATCTCGCTGCTGGATCCCATTGGCGCGCTCACCCCGCACCGGATCGAGGCGTTTCTTTCCGGACTCAGCATGATGGATATTGTCCAAACCATCCTTCACAGCGGCGCAACCTGTCACGTTGGCATCTCCGCCGGAGACGGCACCCTCGGCGGGATCGAAGTTCGTAACGGCGAAGTGTTCGCAGTCGGGTTCGGAAATCGTAAAGGCCCTGCCGCCCTGATCGAGATTCTTCGTCTCACCGACGCCCAGGTTGTTCAGCATGGGCCGCACGCAAATATCGAGCGCAACGTGTTCGTGAAAAGCGAACATCTTCTCATCGAAGCCGCTCATCATCTCGACGAATCCACGCCCACGGTCATCGGCTCCGAAACGCGTCCTGTGGATCTTCACGCGATCGCCCGGCATTATCCGGACACCCCAAAACTGCTCATCGTCGAGGACAATGATTACCTGCTCGATTACCTTCAACTTCTGCTCACTCAGGCATTTCCGGACCACCTGGTCATGGCGGTGCGCAGCGGCTCAGACGGCATGGCCTGCGTCCGGGAATGCCAGCCCAAAGCCATAGTCCTGGATAGGCATCTCGACGATATGGAAGGCGAGGCATTCACCGCTTCCATGCGTCGCGCCTCTGACTTTGCCGAAACCCCCGTGCTCGTGATATCCGGAGATATCCCGAATCCCGCTGAACGCATCCGCCTGTTCCCGGGCCCGACACGATTTCTCGAGAAACCATTTCGCGCCGAGGAATTCGTATCCGTCCTGCGTGAAATGCTCGCGCAACAAACGGCCACTGCAAGCGCCTGACGCCATGGCGGGTGCCGAGCGGTACTCAGACTTTTTCATTTCAACTCTGCGGGAGGCGCAGCCTCGGGATCGCCGGTTCGCGCCCGGATCAAAGCTTCGCGCACACGTTTCCGGCTGCTTCGCCGCACTGTCACTAATGCGTCCCCAACGGCGAGTTCGGCGCCTGGCCGCGGCACATGACCCGCTCGTTGCACAAGCAGTTGATGCACCGTTTGCGCCCCGCGGGCAGGCAGCACCACTCCGAGCGCCTTGCGTACATCCTGCACATGCGCATGGCCGCTGGCGATCACCGCGCCGCCGGGAAGCTTTTCGATGTACAGCGGCCGGTCCCGAATCGGCAACGCTTCCCCGAGGATTTCCTCCGTCAGATTGTTCATCGTTACGATGCCTTCGGTGCCGCCGAACTCATCGATCACCACCGCCATGCGCCGCGGATGCCTCAACAGGGCACGAAACAGTTCCAGCGCGTTCAACGTTTCGGGAATGAACGACGGGGTGGCCATAATCTCCGTGTAATGGCGTCCCGTGTGGTCAATAAGAAACTCCTGCACGTCCAGAACACCCAGGATTTCATCCGTCGTTTCAGCATACACCGGCATACGCCGGAAACGGCGGTGCATCGCCGCGCGCGCGGCATCGGCATTCTCGAGCCGGTCCGGTATGGCAAAAAGCTCGACGCGAGGCGTGATGACATCGCGCGCCCGTTTGTCGGCCAACACCATGATCTCCTGCAGGATCGCAGCCTCCGCCTCGTCGAGCGCGCCTTCCTCCTCTTTCAGCTCGATCAATGCCTCCATTTCTTCTTCCCGCGGATGGTGCCGCAGAGCGTCGGGCTCCGGCACGGCACGTCCGACGATCTGATCTTCCACATGCTGCAATGTGCGTCCCAGCGGGCCGAGCACCCTGGACATCGCGCGAAGAATGTGCAGGGCAGGCCGCGCAAAACGGCGGCCGTAAACAAGTGCCACGAGCTTGGGCAACAGGTCGCACGGCACGGATATCAGCACCACCACCGCAGCAGCCTGCACCCAAAGCGGCTGGCCAAACCGGCTCAACGCGTACATCGCACCGACAGCGAGAGGCACATTCGCCAGGATATCCGCAAGCGTCAGCACCACATGAACCTGCCGCGGAGATTCGGACAACAGCGCGGTCACGTTCTTCAGGCGCTCGCTCCGCCGACCGATCTTGTGCAACTCAAACGGCTGAAGCGAAAGCAGACACGTCTCAAGACCCGAAAACAATGCGGAGGCGCCGGCGAGAACCGTCAGTGCCGCCATGAGTGGGAATATCGTCCATTCGACCATGATATCGGGCGCAGCGCTTGATTTTCGGGATGGCGCACCAAAGGATACTTTATTCATCACTCAGAACGCAGCCCCATGTCAAAGCACGAGCGCATCGAGGAAGATCTTGCGCGGCTCGCGGCGCGCGCGGCGAATGTGCGGGCGCTGGCCGGCCTGCACCCGAATTACGCGGGATATTTCGTTCATTTTAACGCGGCGGACTACTATCAGGCGCATGATGTGCTCGAAGATCTCTGGCTGCGCGACGCGGGGCCGGACCGCGATTTCTACAAGGGGCTCATCCAATTTGCCGGAGCGTTTGTTCATCTGAAGAAACAGCGTGAGCGACCATCTCACCCCACCGATGGCGCGCGGCTGCGTCCGGCCGACCGCCTCTTCAGGCTTGCCCTCGCGAATATTGAACCCTACGGCCCTCTGCACCAACGGTTGGACATCGCTGACGTTCGCCGTCTTGGGCTTGCCCATCTCGAAGCGCTCGCTGCCTCCGGTTGGCAGGCCAACCCATGGGATCCCGCAGCGCCGCCTCAATTGCTCCCTGCCCTGCCACAGCCGCACACTTGAAAGCCACTGCGCCCCGGCGATGTTTGATTTATGACCTCCTTCCGCGCATGCTGTCTCGCGCTTGCCGCGCCGCTGGCGTTTGCCGTTCCTGCCCCAGCGCAATCCACCACGGCTTACGATGCGTTGCGGATCGTAGGCAATACTCGCAGCGCGGACCACTACAACCGCCTCATCTCCATTGCGGGAGAAGACGGAGCCAGCCAGCCCAAACGCTGGCAACTTCTCTTTTTCGATCCCCAGGCGCGCCATGGCCTGCGTGAATTCGAGGTGCGAAACGGGTTTATCGTTTCAGAACGCACACCGCGCGACGCCAAACTCTCAGCCAACCCCCGCGAGCACGTCATGGATTTACAGAAGCTCAATCTCAATTCTGACGGCGCATTCACAATAGCCGATAACGAAGCGCGCAACGCGGGTATTGCGTTCGATACACTAAGCTACGTCCTGCGTTCTCATGAGGTCACGAAATTCCCCGTATGGGTCCTCGACATGCGCGACGTACGCCGCGCGCGCGCCGGCAGCATGCTTGTGAACGCAGAGACCGGAGCCGTCATGCGCCCGCCATCGCCCGGCACGCAACACACTTACATCAACCGGCCGTCCGACCCCCGCAACCAGCCTCCCCCCACAGCCCAACAGTCTCCGGCCGAAGGCGGATTCATTGGGCGTGCCCGGCGCACCTTCGACAAAGCCGGCCGCTCGATTGAGCGCACGCTGCTGAATGCGGGCGGCACCCTCGAGGAATTCTTCACAGGACGCCGCACCCTTCCGACCGATCCCGAACAGGTGCCGCCACCGCGCCGCTGAGATTGCCTGCCGTGATCCAGCGAAAGATTCGGTCGCGCGCCCCGCTCAATGCGGCTACCAGTTTCCGGGCATGACGAAGCTGCTGGCTTTTCTCGGACGCACGGTTCTGCAGTTTCTGACGCAGCTCGGGGGGGTCGTCATCCTTGGCATCGACGCCCTGCGCTCAATTGGCGCGGCTGGCCGACGCTCCCGTCTGGTGCTGGAACAAATGCTTGAAGTGGGGATGCGTTCGCAGGCTGTGGTCTTGGTGACCGGGGCCTTTACTGGCGCGGTGTTTGCCGCGCAGACCTTTTTTCAGTTCAAGAAAGTCAGCATGGAAAGCGCGGTGGGCGCCGTGGTATCGGTTGCCATGTGTCGCGAGTTAGGGCCCGTGCTCGCCGGTCTCATGGTTGCGGGCCGGGTCGGCGCATCCATGTCCGCCGAGATCGGCACGATGAAAGTCACCGAACAGATTGACGCGCTCCGCGCGCTTGGTGTGTATCCGATCGATTATCTCGTGGTGCCCCGCACCGTCGCCCTCATGATCGCCATGCCGCTACTTGTGGCCGAGTCCATAGCCTGCGGGATGTTCGCAGGCTACTTTGTGGCCACCAACCTGCTGGGGATCGACGGAGCGCCCTATTGGATTAACATGCAGAAGTTTACAGTCTGGTCGGATGTGTTCATGGGCACCACCAAAGGCTTCTTTTTCGGGCTCATCATCGTGTTCGTCAGCTGTTATCGCGGCTTGAATGCCAGCGAAGGCGCCGTGGGCGTCGGACGCGCCACCACCGAAGCCGTGGTCGTATCGTCGCTCTCCATTCTCGTTGCCAACTTTTTCCTCACCATGGCGCTGAACATTTTCTTCCCGGTCGGCGGATGACGGACCAAGCCCCTCCAATGATCCGCATTCGCGGGTTATGCAAACGCATCGGAACCCAGCAGATCCTCGACGGGGTCGATCTCGACGTGGAGCAGGGCGAGACCCTTGTGGTCATCGGGCGCAGTGGCGGAGGTAAAAGCGTTCTTCTTAAAAACATCATTGGGCTTATGCGCCCGGACGAAGGACGGATCGAAATCTGTGGCCGCGACATTGTGCCATTATCCGAGCGCCAAATGATGCCCATCCGGCGGCAGGTCGGCATGCTCTTCCAGGCCGGCGCTCTGTTCGATTCCTTTACCGTCGAGCAAAACATTGCGTTTCCTCTGATTGAAGCCGGCGAACGGGATCCGCATGTACTCCGCAGCAAAGTGCATGAAGTCCTCGAAGTCGTCGATCTTCCCGGGCAGGAGAAAAAGATGCCAGTCAACCTCAGCGGCGGCATGAAGAAACGCGTCGGTCTTGCGCGCGCGATTATCAGCCGTCCGCAATGCGTTCTTTACGATGAACCCACGGCCGGCCTCGACCCAGTCGTGACCGACAGCATCGATCATCTCATCCGGCGTCTTCAGAAACGCTTCGGCGTGACCTCCATCGTGGTCACACACGACATGAAAAGTGCGTTTCACATCGCCGACCGCATCGCCTATCTGCACGAAGGCAGGATCTATTTTCACGGTTCCCCGGATGAAGTGCGGTTAAGCACCGACCGCCTCATACGCAACTTCGTCGATGGCCGTTCCGGCGAAACAAGCTGAGGACCTTCCTGCACCCCCCGAAACGCCGCCGCCTTCAGTCTGCGCCTAATGCGCCGGGGTTTTCCCACCGCGAACAAACCAATACAACGCCGTGGCGCCCAGCAATGTCAGGAATCCTGCAAGAGATTCCGCCGGTTTGTCTCTCAACGCGTATCCAAGTGTGAAAACTCCTATCCCAATGAAAATCAATGGCGGCAACGGAAGCCATGGACATCGGAACGGGCGCGGCAATGCCGGTTTCCTCCATCGCAACACAAGGACGCCCGCCACGGTCAGCACCGCACATAGTGTGAGGGTGAATTGCGCATATATCACGGCGCTCTCAAATGTTGACGTCGCAAGCAGTACGAAAACCAGCCCGGTCTGAAGCACCAGCGCCACACGCGGGATTCCAGCTGCCGACGTGCGTCCCAACACGTTCAAAGCCTGAAAATCCTCCCCCATCGCCTGCGTGACGCGCGGACCCGCCCAGGTCATGGCACTGATCGTGGAGATCAACCCCAGTGCAATCAACGCAGCCATCGCACGCCCGCCTTCCCCCCCGAAAATCCATCTCGCGGCGACATGCCCAACATCGATATGGCCACGTAACTCGGCTGCCGGCGCGGCATGCAAAAACACCGCGTTCAATACCACATACAACAACGTGACAATCCCCGTGCCGATCAACAAAGCCCGCCCCACCGTGCGCGCAGCGTCACGCACTTCTCCGGCGATATAAACCGCCGCATTCCATCCCGAATACGAATACATCACAAACATCAATGCGACTGCAAACGGGGCGCTGAACACTGCGGCGGCGTCCCCAGCTTCCGGCATCCAGTTCACCGGCTGACCTTCGGCCATCACACATCCGGCGACGACAAACGCGGCGATCAGCGCAAGCTTCAGCGCTGTGAACACAACCTGCACGATACTTCCCAGTCGCAGCGTGAAGGCATGCGCAAGTGTCGCAGCCGCGACCACCCCAAACGCAGCAGCCTGCGGCGTCAGCGCTGGGACCACCGCGTGTGCGTAACTTCCAAATGCCATGCCGGCAATGGCGACCGGCGCTGCAAACCCGACCGTTGCCGACGTGACTCCAGCCATAAACCCAAGCGCCGGATGATAGATCGCAGATAAAAACCGGTACTCGCCCCCGGAACGCGGGAGCGCCCCGGCGAGCTCCGCGTAACACAACGCCCCGCATAACGCAAAGAGGCCACCAACTAGCCACAACACAATAATCGGGAAACCGGCACGCAAATCGGCCAATTGAAATCCGAGACTGGTGAAAACTCCGGTGCCCACAATGTTGGCAATGACCAACGCCACGCAGGCCGTCAGCGAGACGCCGCCCTCTCCGCGCTCCGTCTTAGAACTGGCCATCCCCGGCTCCGGACTGGATCCCACGCCGGCGGACGGCCAGAATCTGGCTGGCCTCGGCGTCGGCCGTTCTATATCCGAGCCCGAAAGGCATCCGCAATCCGCCCCGGGAATAAAGCGCAGCCAGATCGGGTTGATAATACTTCTCAAACGCAGGCATCACTCCTGCGTAACTGCCAAACGGATAAATATCCCATGTTGCCCTGTCGAACGCCCGCAGCGGAATGCCCGAGTCGTCCTGCAAAATGAATGTACTGTTGGCCAGCAGATATGCCCGGATGGAAGAAAAACTTTCTTCATGCATGAGGTAGGATGCCGCTTTCAGATAAGTGCCGGCAGGCCGATGCCGCGAAAGATAATCCTGGATCACGCGACATTGGCTTCCATTGGAAAGATCTCCCTTCAGATAATAACAATGCCGCTCGGCCCCACCACTGCGTGCGCGATAAACAATGCGCAATCCCTCCACCGCGCCGCCCGGAGAAAAGGACGCACGATCCAACACGGCGTTTCCTGTGCGCACCATCATGGCCAGGATCATGGGCTCCACACCCTGCACTGGCATGCGACTCAGGCTTGCCCGGATGTCTTTTGTTTTGAAAAAGCCCGTCCTTAAAACGCCGGCAATCGTGTTCCGGAGATTCTCGAGAGACGCATCGAGCAGCGGATCCGGCAACGCTTCCAGATCCGGCGGTTCGCCCACCGGTTCCAGACCCGCAAGAATGAACACAGGCGTCCGGGGGAAAAACACCTCGACCGTCACAAAATCGGGCCCGCCAAACATGTAAAAAATCGTTCCAGGCTGACCCACGGTTGGGAGCACTTCAGCCGCGGCCCATTCGCGCATCTTGCCATGCCGACTCGATTGCGCGTCGCCCCACATCTCGTCACAAGCGTCCCGATGGCGCTGCCATGCCCGGGTGGATTCCAACGGCGCCAGCGGCGAATCCGGCCGTCCGACCATGCCTGCCAGAAACAACGCCACATCGTCGGCAGCCGCGCGGCCTGCCACGGACGATCCGGGCTGACGAATGACTTCCGGGCGCACCGTAACGGGAACCCCGTGTTGGGCATTGCACAACGCAGCAAAGCCGCCCGCAAAAAAACATGCGGCGACGCGCCAAACCGATAACACATTTAACACAGGAGACATTGTAAACCGGGATTCTCTGCGGTCGTCGTCCGGCTGGCACCCTGCCCTCAATACCGTCGTAACGAGCCGAGCCGATTACGCACCAGGAAGATACCTGATTCAAGCACGAACGCGCGTGGCGGAAACTCATTCACGCACCGTGCACTTTTCAGCGGCTGTCGGGCGCGAAATCCGCTACAATAACTGGCGTGTCCCAGTTGCCGTTGCCAGGCCTGAATCCGTCCTCCGCGAAAGATCGGTACGAGATTTCCCAAGGCACCGCTCCCAAACGCCGCGGGCGTCCGCTGCCGCGCGTCCCTGTCCGCTGGGTCAAATTTCTCGCAGGCCTGTTTCTGCTGCCGCCGTGCTGGTTTACAACCAGCGCATTTTTTAGCTCGTTCACCGCGACAACCATCCAGCATGCGTTTTGGCTCACAGAAGAATTCTGGTTTTTCGCAATCGGCGCCCTTGTTTGGCTCTGCTGGTTTTTCGGGTTGCGCAAGCCGGTTCTGATTTACGTGTTCGGCCATGAAGTCACCCACGCCATCTGGGTATGGCTGATGGGCGGACGCGTCTCGGGCATCGAGTTTGGGAGCGACGGTGGCCAGATCGTTACCGACAAAACAAACTTCTGGATTGCCCTCGCGCCTTACTTCTTCCCGATCTACAGCGTAATCGTGCTGGCTTTGTACGCGCTGGTTTCGGCCTTTGGCGATCCGGAACCCCTGCGCCGCTGGGCCTTCGGGTTGCTCGGCGCGACATGGTGCTTTCATCTAACATTCACATGCTGGATGCTCGCGCGTCGCCAGACGGATCTTGCAGAGCATGGCGCCTTCTTCTCGCTGGTTGTCATCTACCTAATGAACCTCGCCGTGCTAAGCCTGCTGCTCATCGCTGCAGCACCGGACGTGACGCCGCTCTCGTACGCGGCTTCGTGGAGCGCCGCTGCGGGAGATTTCAGCGACACAATTCTGAAAGGGATCGACCTCGGCGGCGACGCCCTCTTCGGTCTGCTCGGATTCAGTCGAAGATAACCGTCCGGTTGCCGCACAGCAGCACTCGGTCTTCGAGCACAAGCTTCAGCGCGCGCGCAAGAACGATCTGCTCGACATCCCGGCCGGCCTGCGCGAGGTCGCGCTCCGTGTGGGAATGGTCGACGGAAATAACCTGCTGAACCACAATCGGACCCGCATCGAGTTCCTCCGTCACAAAATGGGCCGTGGCCCCAATGATTTTCACCCCGCGGCGATAAGCCTGACGGTACGGGCGCGCACCCACGAACGCGGGCAAAAATGAATGGTGAATGTTCAGAATGCGATTCGGCCAGCGCGCAAGAAAATCCGGGCTCAGCACCCGCATGTATTTCGCAAGCACAAGCAGCTCCGGTTCGAACGGCTCAAGCGCCACAGCCACGCGCTCCTCATGTCCGGCCCTTGAAATGTCTTCCGCGGGAAGAAAGCAATAAGACACCTCGAACTTTTCGACCAGCGGCCGAAGGCTGTCGTGGTTAGATGCCACGACGCAGATCTTCGCCTGCAGCTCTCCAAATGCATGCCGGATAAGCAAGTCCGCCAGACAATGATGTTCGCGGCTGGCAAGAATCGCGATGCGCTTCGGAACATCCGTAACCACCCGCACACGGGCGTCGGGCAGTCCCAGCGCCTCGACGGCCCGCTGCATGGCTCCTGGCGCCACCTGACCCTCGTACTCCGTGCGCATGAAGAACCGCCGCGTCTCCTCGTCCACATGCTCATGATTCTGGACAACGTTCACCCCGGCGCGAAACAGCACACCCGTGATCTCATGCACCAACCCGGGTCGGTCGGCCGACTCGACGATCAAGCACTGGCGGTGCATCGGTTACTGTCCGGCTTCAACCGGGCCTTGCCCGCTCGGTTTCTCGCGGATCCGCCGCGACCATTCCACCTCATCCATGGCAGCAGGGTCCACGGCGCGCGGATTGATCAGTGACTCCTCGCGCAACTCTTCCAAAGTCAGATCGGTGGCGATCACACCGTGATCGAACAAAAAGCGGTCCACGAATCCCGGCAGAATCAATCGATAATCCAACCACGGAAAGCGGCTCGCAGTGAGATATTCGATGTGCCGCAACTGCGCGTTGGTGCAGTTGTTCAGCAGCGTGTTGTAGAACTGGGGCCGATTTCCAAGCGCGGCAGCGTGATTCAGCACAAGCACGAACAACGCACGCAGCTGCTCGCGATCCGTGACACGAACCGGATACACAAACACCGGATGGTCCTGCACAAAAACCCGCGACCACAGCACATCGCGTTCGTCACCCACGACATACACCAGTTCGAACTCCTTGAACATCGCAGCGATAATTCCGAAATCCTCCTCCGCCTCGACCCGCGCTTCCACGGATACGGCCAAATGCCGCCCGTCCTCGAAGCCAAAGCTCATAATGAAATGCGATATGCCTTCAAACTCCATGAACGGCTCGATGATCACGTCCAGAGATTGGATGGCATCAAGGGGATACGTGCGCGTTTCCCAACGAATATCGGCGTCACCCGGTCCCCGGTGGACGGCGTTGCGCACGTTCTCGAGCACTGCCGTTCCATTCCCGTACCGGACTGAAATATCTCTCGCCTGCTCTTCGACCCATGCGCGGTCGGCCGAAGGGGTTTTCAGCTTCCAGGCCATATAGATCGACGCATAACCAATCAGAGCCGCGGCAATGGCCCCGGCGTGCGGCACGCCATGGGTGAACCATTGCGGAAGCCATGGGCAATGCCGCGCAAGCAATGGACGGAGACCGAACACACGCCAAGCGAAAAACAGCACAAGTAGAGATACTGCCCACGCCACGGACAACACCCGTGGCAATGGCGCAGGCAACACATCGTAAAACCACAGCGCGAGCACCGACCACAGAAGAGCGATAGTCAGCGCAGCATATCCCGCAGCCTGCAACGCCCTCTGAAACCAAACCGGAATCAATCTCATTTCGAGAATCACAGCGTGTTGCATTGCACCGGTCAACGTTCAAAACCGCGCTCGCCCGGCTTATCCCCCGTCCCGGTAGGTGAGGTCGGCAGGCCGGGATTTTGTGTTGCACCTCACCACTCCCATGTCACATGATGCCCTATGGCTAGTCTCAATAAAGTCCTCGTCATGGGTAATTTGACGCGCGACCCGGAAGTGCGTTACACTCCAAAGGGAACAGCCGTTTGCGACCTCGGCATGGCGCTCAACCGCAATTACAGCACCGACACCGGCGAAAAACGTGAGGAAGTGACGTTTGTTGACGTCACACTCTGGGGTCGTCAGGCGGAGCTTGCCGGACAATACCTCAGCAAGGGACGCAGCGTTTTTATTGAGGGCCGCCTCAAGCTGGACAGCTGGGACGACAAATCGACGGGTCAAAAGCGCAACAAACTTTCCATCGTCGGCGAAAACATGACGTTCGTCGGCGGGCAACGTTCGGAGTCCGAGGGTGGACCTCCGCGCCCGAACCGGCCCGCTGCACGCCAGCAAACTTCCGGCGACAGCGGCCCAAGCGAAGAACCCGCATTCGAAGAGGAAGACGATATTCCGTTCTAAACTCTTAAGAAACGCGCAATCGCGCGCCTTAAACTCCGGGAGCGAGCTCAAAAGCAGACAGAAAACCGCCCGGCTTCGGTTCATTCGGGGCGATGCGGCCAATGCCTTGCCGGCTCACCTTTGCGATGATGCCGGCATGTCCTTAATAGCGCCACTGGACAACCCGCCTGCCGCCCCCTAGGCTACCAGCTTTATTTATGCAGCTCCGGGCAGTCCATCGCGAGGCAGAAGAAGAAGCCAAACTCAAGATCGTCATAGTCGGCCATGTCGATCATGGCAAATCGACGCTCGTCGGACGCCTTTTCTTCGACACCGATTCCCTGCCTGAAGGCAAAGCCGAAGCCATCCGCAGGGCGTCCGAAGCGGAAGGCATGGAGTTCGAGTACGCCTTCCTCCTTGATGCCCTGCTTGAAGAGCAGGAGCAAAACATCACGATCGACACGACGCAGATTCATTTCCGTACAGAACGGCGCGGATACGTCATCATCGACGCTCCAGGCCACAAGGAGTTCATCAAAAACATGGTCACCGGCGCCGCAAGCGCCGACGCCGCCATCCTCCTCATTGATGCTGCCGAAGGCGTCCAGGAACAATCGCGCCGCCACGGTTATCTCCTCTCGCTGCTCGGCATCCGCCAGGTGCTGGTGGCCGTCAACAAAATGGATCTCGCCGCCTACGGCGAGGCGCGGTTCAACGCGATCCGCGACGAAGCCACAGCGTTTCTCGACCGCATCGGCGTGCGCCCATCCCATATCGTGCCCGTATCCGCAAAACAGGGTGACAACATCGCTTCCAAAAGCCACAACATGCCGTGGTACAGAGGACCCGCGCTGTTGGAAGCGCTCGATGCGTTCACGGCACCTGGCGCGCTCGACAATCTCCCGCTGCGCTTTGTCGTTCAGGACATTTATCGTTTCGATGCCCGACGCATTGTCGCCGGCCGCATCGAAAGCGGACGCATGGCCGTCGGCGACGAGCTTGTGTTCTGGCCCGATCGCAAGCGCAGCCGCGTCAAAAGCTTCGAGACCTATGGCAAACTTCCGCCTCCCACAGTCGCTGGCGCAGGCTCCTCAGTGGCCATAACCCTCGAAGAACAAATCTTCGCGGAACGCGGTCACATTGCCAGCCACGCGGAGGATGGCCCCGTGGAAGGCCGCGAATTTCACGCCAGCGTGTTCTGGTTGCATAGCACTCCCCTGCGCATGCAAACCCCGCGCATCCTCCGCCTGGGCACACAGGAGGTCGAGGCGCGTGTGGTCAAAATCGTGCGCGTTCTGGATTCCTCAACACTCGAACCGGCAACCGAACCGCGCTACGAACTTCAAAAGAACGACGCAGCAGAAGTCGTCATCCGCACGCGCAGACCGATTGCCTTCGACAACAACGAACTGGTCAATGCCACCGGGCGTTTCATCTTTCTCGAAGCCGGCAGAATCGCTGGGGGCGGCATCGTCTTCGGCGCGGAGTACGCGCCTCAAGCCGAGGCCGGCGTCTATAGTGACAACATCACATGGACCATCGGCCAGGTCACCCGCGAAGGGCGCGAGCTGCACTTCGGCCATCGCGGTGCGGTCATCTGGATGACAGGACTTTCCGGCTCCGGCAAATCCACTCTTGCCGTCGCGTTGGAAACCCGACTTTTCGAACGCGGTATTGGCGCCTACATCATCGATGGCGACAATCTCCGCCACGGATTGTGCGGCGATCTGGGTTTCTCCGCCGAGGATCGGGCGGAAAACATCCGCCGCGCCGGTGAGGTGGCCCGAATGATGGCCGAAGCGGGGATTATCGCCATCGTGTCGCTGATTTCTCCTTACTCAGCCGACCGCGATCAGGTCCGGCTTCAGTGCGAACGCGGGGGCGTGGCCTTCGCCGAGATTTACATCAATGCCCCCCTCGAAGCCTGTGAAGCCCGCGACCCGCGCCAACTCTACAAGAAGGCGCGCTCTGGAGAGATCAGAGGATTCACCGGAATCGATGCGCCCTACGAGCCTCCGGCCCAGCCCGAGCTGGAATTGCGCACCGCGGAACAATCCATCGGGCAAAGTCTCGAACAGTTGTATCATTTCGTCGCCGACCTCGCGCTGGCCAGCCGCCGCGAGCTGCTTGGCGAGGAAGAAAACCCCGGAGCCGCCGTCTAGACCGGTGGCCCCCTGGCCCGCTCCGCCACAACGGTTCCGCGCAGTCCGGAGCCCGCTTGAGACGCCCCGCGTTTACGTTTACTAACCATCGGGATGCCCGAAACGCTCACCCCGATGATGAAGCAGTACCGACAGATCCGTCGGGATCTGCCCGCGGACACGCTGCTCCTGTTCCGCCTTGGGGATTTCTACGAGTTGTTCTTCGAAGACGCCAAAACGGCTGCCCCCATCCTCAACGTGGCCCTCACCAGGCGCAACACTGTTCCAATGTGCGGCGTTCCCTATCATGCGGCGGACACGTACATCGGCAAACTCATCGCTGCCGGACGGCGTGTGGCCGTCTGCGATCAGGTGGGCGACCCCAAACCCGGACGCATCGTCGAACGAGAGGTGACCCAGGTACTCAGTCCCGGCACCATCACAGACTTAAACATGCTCGACGCGCGGCGGGGCAACTTTCTTGCCTCAATCGCGCCGCCGGCGGCAGCCGGCAAACTCTTCGGCCTTGCGTGGATCGAGATGAGCACCGGCGAATTCTGCATCTCCGAACACGAAACCCACACATCGCTCGAGAACGCGCTGGCCCGTCTTGCCCCTGCCGAAATCGTGGCGCCCGACACAAACGCTCTCCCGCTCGATCCCCGCTGGGCGCTTACCCCGGTCGATGCTTACAGCTTTGAGTTCGACCATGCAGAGTTCGCATTGCGCGAACATTTCAAGACGCAATCCCTTGACGGCTACGGTCTCGGCGGTGCCACCGCCGGTGTCTGCGCCGCCGGCGCTGTCATCCACTATCTGCAGACGCAATTGCGCCGCGATCTGCGCCATATTCAGCGGATCCGTTGCATCCAGGAAACCGATTATGTCCGCATGGATGCCGCCACACAAATCAATCTCGAACTTGTCGAATCCCGCAGCAACGTACGCGACACCAGTCTTCGCGCCGCCATCGACAGGACGGTCAGCCCCATGGGCGCGCGACGGTTGCGCGATTGGATCCTTCATCCGTTGTTGGATCCGAAACGGATCCTCGCCCGCCAGCGGCGGATTACCGCGTGGATCGGTGAAGAATGGCTTCT